>NZ_JBQAJM010000004.1:0-116740 GCF_052030685.1 Cysteiniphilum sp. 19S12-1 | reverse complement strand
GGCGAATCAAGCAAGTTATCAAATGTATTTAAAAATGAAACATGAATGTGAGAAATTTAAAAGTGCGTAACTTCAGTAATAATACATGTTTGTAGCGCGCGCTATAAAAACACTTTGATTTGCTTAAAAATCATGCTGCTGCTTGTGTTAATAGCCTTTACATAAAAAGAACACTTTTCGCTTGCGCCGATAGCTTACGCTCTATATACTGCTTGGCGTAAAATTAAGGGATAAAATCTAACGATGCTAGCAAACCGAAAACTATATAAAAGGCACTTTTTTGCTTTCCAAATGATCCTTGTGATCCTAGGGAGTTTGCTATGTCTTTTATGGGGTAAAAGCTATGCCGTTGGTTTCCTATTAGGCTCATGTTTGATGTTTGTAGCCAATGTTGTTTTTTTATTACGTCTTTTTTTGCGCAAAGCGCAATATCATCCTTTCAAAGAAGTGTGCATTTTATATGCTTGTGAGTTTGCAAAGTTAGTCATGGTTGCCGTGGGCACCGTGTTGATTGCAATTTATGTGCAGCCGAAATTTTTACCGTATATTGCCGGTCTTTTGGTGTTGCAACTGGCAATGTGGTTTATGCCGCTTTTTATGAAGTTAACCCATTTAAAATAAACCCTAAACAAATAAGAGAAGAGTGATATGGCAGGAGAAAGCTTAACTTCTTCAGAATATGTAAGGCACCATCTTAACCATTGGCAGGTGAGCTTGGGTGATTCTTCATTCTGGACGCTAAACTTAGACACCCTTATAGTCAGTATTGTATTGGGCGTGTTTTTCTTAAGCTTAATGTATTTAGCAGCAAGAAAGGCAAGTTCAGATACCCCAGGTAAATTCCAAAACGGGGTCGAGCTGATATGTGAGTGGATCGATGGCGCGGTGGCGGATACCTATCATCATAAGCGTGATTTCGTTACTCCGCTTGCGATTACGATTTTCGTATGGGTTTTGCTCATGAACTTTATGGATTTGATTCCAGTAGACTTGGCAGGGCGCCTGATTGTGCTTTTTGGTGGCTCTTCTGAAGCGTACTTCAAGATCGTGCCAACGGCTGATCCAAATTTGACTTTTGCGTTATCATTGAGCGTCTTTATCTTGATTATTGGTTATAACCTTAAGGCTAAAGGTGGCTTTGGCTTATTAAAAGAAATTTTAAGTGCGCCATTTGGGATCTGGGCTTTCCCATTAAATATCGCCTTTAGAATCATTGATGAAGTGGTCAAACCGTTGTCATTATCACTGCGTTTGTACGGTAACTTATTCGCAGGGGAGCTGATCTTTATCTTGATTGCTTTATTGCCATGGTGGATTCAGTGGACACTAGGTGGATTGTGGGCGATTTTCCACATCTTAGTTATCGTGATCCAAGCGTTTGTATTTATGATGCTAACAGTGGTTTATTTGAATCTTGCACAAGATGACCATTAATAAAAATTAAGAATTAAAAGAGTTAAAAACTAAAACTAAAAAAACCAACTAAGGAGAAAAAAATGGAAATGTCATTACAAGTACTAGGTCAATTAAACGGTCTAACAGCAATTGCCGTTGCGTTATTGATTGCTTTACCTGCATTAGGGACTGCGATCGGCTTTGGTGTGTTAGGTGGTAAGTACCTAGAAGGTGTGGCACGTCAACCTGAATTAAGCGGTATGTTACTGGGGCGCATGTTTATCGTGGCAGCTTTCGTTGATGCGTTTGCGGCAATCTCAATTGCAATCGGTTTCTTGGTTCTTTATGCAAATCCATTAGCAATTAACGGTTTAGCAGAAGCTGCGACAAAAGCATTAGGTGCATAATTAACGATAAATCCTGAACATATCCACAAGGAGAAATCATGGATATTAATATTACGCTAATCGGCCAGATGATCACCTTTATCATCTTTGTCGGTTTTACCATGAAGTTCGTTTGGCCACCGCTTAAAAAAGCGATGGATGAGCGTCGCGCTAAAATTGCCGATGGCTTGGCTTCGGCAGATCGTGCCGAAAAAGAACTAGAAGTTGCTAAAAGAAAAGCGCAAGAGCTGATCCATGAAGCAAAAGCACAAGCGACTAAAATTATTGAGCAAGCCAATATGCGTGCGATGCAGATTGACGAAGAAGCCAAAGAAGCAGCACGTGTTGATGCAGATCGTATTCGTAAAGCGGCTAATGATGAAGCTGAAGCACATATGATTGCAATGAAGCAAAAACTACGCAAAGAAGTCGTAGGTATTGCAGTTGCTGGTGCTGAAAAGCTTATTGGTAAAAACATTGATATGACGACCAATAATCATTTATTGGAAGAAATGGCAGCTGAACTTTAAGAGGTACGATCATGGCAGACTTAACGCCGATTGCAAGACCTTATGCGCAAGCTGCTTACGAGTATGCTAAGGCACATAATGTTGTTGCAAACTGGAATAATATGCTACTTAATCTGTCAGAATGTGTGATAGATCATCAGGTTGCATTGTTGCTTGATAATCCTGCCTATTCTCAGTCAGATGTATCCGTATTGATATTTGATGTCTTAAAAGACGTGCTTGATGAGCATGGTAAAAACTTTGTCAAATTGGCTGCAGAGCATAATCGTTTGACAGTGATGCCAACGATTTATAAGTTGTTTTTATTGCATAAAGCTGAAGATGAGAAAGCGAAAAAAGCCAAGATCACGACAGCGTTTGAAACTTCTGACGCAGAAATTCAAAAATTAAAAACAAAACTTGAGCAGAAATATCAGTGCGCAATTGAAATTGACGTGGCAGTTGATGCGAGTTTAATTGGCGGAGCAACGATTGAGATTGGCGACCATGTTATCGATGGGTCAATCAAAGGCAAGCTTCAAAAATTACAGCACGAGCTACAAGCTTAAACAAGATTAATAGGAATAAAGACTATGCAGCTTACTCCAGCAGAAATTAGTGAATTAATAAAAGAGCGTATTGCCAAGTTTGACAATGCGCCACAAACAAAAACAGAAGGTACTATTGTCTCTGTTTCCGATGGTATTATCCGTATTCATGGCTTAAACGAAGTTGCCGCAGGTGAGATGATTGAGTTGCCTGGTGGTGTTTATGGCCTAGCCCTTAACCTTGAGCAAGACTCAGTGGGTGCCGTTGTACTAGGTGATTATGAGCATATTCAAGAAGGTCAAAAAGCGTATTGCACAGGACGTATTTTAGAAGTCCCAGTAGGTGAGGCGTTATTAGGTCGTGTGGTTGATGCGTTGGGTAATCCAATCGATGGCAAGGGTGACATTAAAACAGACGTCACGTCTCCTGTTGAAAAAGTCGCCCCTGGTGTTATTTGGCGTCAATCCGTTGATCAACCAGTACAAACAGGTATTAAAGCAATCGATGCGATGGTACCCATTGGGCGCGGTCAACGTGAGTTGATTATCGGTGACAGACAAACCGGTAAAACAGCGGTAGCCATCGATGCGATCATCAACCAAAAAGATACGGGTGTTAAGTGTATTTATGTTGCTGTTGGTCAAAAAGCGTCATCAGTAGCTGAAGTCGTTCGTAAACTAGAAGAACACGATGCTTTAGCGCATACGATTATTGTTGCAGCTAATGCCGCTGATTCAGCAGCGCTTCAATACTTAGCTCCTTACGCCGGCTGTGCGATGGGCGAGTATTTCCGTGATCGCGGTGAAGATGCCTTGATCATTTATGATGATTTAACAAAACAAGCATGGGCATATCGCCAGATTTCATTATTGTTGCGTCGTCCGCCAGGGCGCGAGGCTTATCCTGGGGATGTTTTCTATCTTCATTCAAGATTGTTAGAGCGTGCAGCACGCGTTAATGCTGAATACGTTGAAAAAGCAACAAACGGTGAAGTCAAAGGTAAAACAGGTTCATTAACAGCGTTACCGATTATTGAAACGCAAGCAGGGGACATTTCAGCATTCGTTCCAACTAATGTGATTTCAATTACCGATGGTCAGATTTTCTTAGAGACTGATTTATTTAACGCAGGTATTCGTCCAGCGATTAACGCAGGTAACTCAGTATCGCGTGTTGGTGGATCAGCGCAAACTAAGATCATTAAAAAGCTAGGTGGTGGTGTACGTTTGGCACTAGCACAATATCGTGAACTTGAAGCGTTTTCACAATTTGCATCAGATCTAGATGATGCAACACGCGCACAATTAAAGCGTGGTGAGCGTGTGATGGAATTGATGAAGCAAAAGCAATTCTCACCACTGAGCATCGCTAAAATGGCATTGTCGCTATATGCTGTTGATAAAGGTCACTTAGATGAGATTGAACTTAATAAAGTTGGATCATTTGAAGCCACATTACACGCTTTTGCTGAAAGTCAGCACAAGGCATTGATGGATGAGATCAATAAAACATGCAACTATAACGATGAGATTGCCGCTCAACTTGAAAAAGTGATCAAAGAGTGCAAAGAAACGCAATCTTGGTAATAGGAGGGTATCATGTCTGGTAGTCGTGAAATACGTACTAAAATTAACAGCGTTAAGAATACCCAGAAAATTACGCGTGCGATGGAGTTGGTTGCAGCCAGTAAAATGCGCAAAGCGCGTGATCGTATGGAAGAAGCAAGACCTTACGCTCATTATGCGCTTGATATTATTCATCACGTTGTGCGTGCCAGTATGGAGTATACACATCCATACTTTCAAGCGCGTGAAGTTAAACGTGTTGGCATGGTGATTATCTCAACAGATCGTGGTTTATGCGGTGGCTTGAATATTAATTTGTTTAAAGAGGTATTAAAGTCGATTAGGCATTACCAAGAGCAGAAAGTTGAAGTTGACCTATGCTTAATCGGATCTAAAGCTGAGAGCTTTTTTAAGCGTTTACGTCAGGTGAATATCGTCTCTGTTGCCAACTTTCACGATGGTGACACGATAGGCTCAATTACCGGTGCGGTATCGGTAATGGTCAAAGCATTTGATGAAAATAAGCTTGATAACTTAATGCTGTTTAGCAATAAATTTGTCAACACCATCAAACAGCAGCCGACTAAAGAGCAGTTATTACCGATCCTTAAACCAAAAGAAGGCGCTGTAAAAGAAGATAAGTCGATTACAGGGCATTGGGATTACTTGTATGAGCCAGGTGCTAAGCGTGTGTTAGATGTGTTGTTAGTGCGTTATATTGAGTCGCAAGTTTACTGTGGCGTGGTTGAGAATCTCGCGTGTGAACAGGCAGCTAGAATGCTTGCGATGAAAAATGCAACGGATAATGCCGGTGACATTATTAATTCACTGAAGTTGCAATATAACAAAGCACGTCAAGCAATGATTACGCAAGAGCTCGCGGAGATTGTCTCCGGTGCTGCGGCAGTTTAAATTTAAGAGGACATAAAAATGAGTATGGGTAAAATTAGCCAAATTATCGGCGCGGTGATTGACGTAACTTTCCCGCGCGATAATGTGCCAAAAGTTTATGATGCGCTAATTGTTAACGAGACAGGCTTAACATTAGAAGTACAACAAGAAATCGGTGATGGTGTCGTGCGTTGTATCGCGATGGGTTCATCAGATGGTTTAAAGCGTGGGCTTCACGTTAAGAATACGAATGCACCAATTTCAGTGCCTGTAGGGCATGGTACTTTGGGACGCATTATGGATGTATTGGGCAATCCAATCGATGAATGTGGTCCAATCAAATCCGATGAAAAGCAACCAATTCATAAAAAAGCACCTGCATTTGAAGATCAAGCGTTAAGTGCCGAGATTCTTGAAACAGGGATTAAAGTAATTGATCTTATTTGTCCATTTGCGAAAGGGGGTAAGGTTGGCTTGTTCGGTGGTGCTGGTGTAGGTAAAACCGTAACTATGATGGAGCTTATCAATAACATCGCTAAAGAGCATAGTGGTTTTTCTGTGTTTGCAGGCGTTGGTGAGCGTACACGTGAAGGTAATGACTTTTATCATGAGATGAAAGACTCCAATGTATTAGACAAAGTATCATTGGTTTACGGGCAAATGAATGAGCCACCAGGAAACCGTTTACGTGTGGCATTAACAGGTTTGACGATTGCTGAGAGCTTCCGTGATGAGAATCGTGATGTATTGATGTTTATCGATAACATTTATCGTTACACATTGGCAGGTACTGAAGTATCAGCACTTTTAGGACGTATGCCATCAGCTGTGGGTTATCAGCCAACACTTGCCTATGAGATGGGTGTATTACAAGAGCGTATTACATCAACTAAAACAGGATCAATTACTTCTGTGCAAGCAGTATATGTACCTGCGGATGACTTAACAGATCCATCACCCGCAACCACTTTCTCGCATTTGGATGCAACAATTGTATTGTCACGTCAAATTGCGGAATTAGGTATCTATCCTGCGGTTGATCCATTAGATTCAACGTCTCGTCAGTTAGATCCTCTAGTGGTTGGTCAAGAGCATTACGAAGTAGCACGTAGTGTGCAACAAACGCTTCAACGCTATAAAGAGCTAAAAGATATTATTGCAATTTTAGGTATGGATGAATTATCTGAAGAAGATAAGTTAACTGTATCACGTGCGCGTAAGATCCAACGTTTCTTATCACAACCATTCCACGTGGCTGAAGTCTTTACCGGAAACCCTGGTAAATACGTACCATTGAAAGATACGATTGCGAGCTTTAAAGCGATTGTTGCCGGTGAGTATGACCACTTACCTGAGCAGGCTTTCTACATGGTTGGAACCATTGAAGAAGCAATTGAAAAAGCCAAGTCAATCTAAGAGGTATCAGTGATGTCTGATAAACTACTGACAGTCAATGTGGTGAGCCAAGAAGGTTCAGTCTATGAGGCGCATGCCAAAATGGTCAGCCTCAGAGGCACGGAAGGGGAGATGGGTATTGCTTTTGGCCATACACAACTGTTATCGACCTTGCCACCTGGTGTCGTCCGCGTTGAACGTGAAAATAATGAAAAAGATACGCTTTATATCTCTGGTGGCATCTTAGAAGTTCAGCCACATCAAGTGATTATTCTCTCTGATGTGATGGAACGTGCTAAGGATCTTAATGAAGCTGCTGCTGAGAAGGCGCGTCAACAAGCCGAAGAAGCATTAAAGAAAGCGCGTGATAGTGACAAAGTAGAAGTCGAAGAAGCACGTCAAATGCTAGCTGAAGCTGAAGCACGCTTAAAAGCGCTTAAAATTCTAAAAGGTGTTAATGCCTACTATAATGATTCAGATAAATAATTATGTAGCAATGCATAAATAAGTTGCATCAGCTAGTACCTCGCCCCTTGCGGGATTGCTCGTGTAGCTTAAGCTGCACGGGTGAGGGGGTAATTAGAGCGCAACTTATTCTTGATTCATTACGATCTCTTTCTTAATCTATACCACATAACTATAGCGAGTATCAGCTGAATAGCAGCTGTGGTCAGCGATATCTTCACAACAATATCATAGAGGCTTCGACTTACGCTCAGCCAGCGCTTATACAATCAAAGTAGATTGGAATATTGTTATCACCATTAATTGGGTGTTGGATATTAGTTGGTAGAGGAAGCTGTTTGAAGAACAAATAAATTTTCAATGACAAGGTGATAGAAGTATTTCCATGCAACATAACCAATAACGAGTGCAGCAATAATCAGTTCAAATACTGCCAAGTAATGAATTTGGCTAACATATTGAGGTGCTAGATTTAAAGTTTTTTCTGCCCAATAAGCGGTTTTAAACAATGCAGTTGAGCCAATAGCCATCGGGAAAGTAAATGCCGCAAACCCAGGGGAGAAGCTTAAGCTCATTAATTTGATAAAGCTTAGATAGATCATTGCAGTCATTAATATTGCTATGCCAAACAATAGCATGACAATAATAGGTGATGGATCTTGAGTAACCGTTAAATAACCTGCTAATGATAAGCTTGCAGGAGCTGCAAAAATCGCAATGGTTGGTTTAGCTACATCAGGAATCTCATGCGTAAACATCACGCGATATAGCATTAACGGCAATAAAATGGCATAACTGATTAAACCAAAATACAATAGTGCACTTGCCAGTGGTTGTAGTACGCCACCAGGGAATGCAACGTCAGCTACGATAATACCAACAGGTGGCACAAACCATGATGGCACCATATGGTGTAGTTTAAATTCACGCATACGATGATAAATAAATGCAGCCAGAAAAAGTAAGTGAATAGTCACTGCAAAAACCCATATAAGCTCGGCAGCAAGATGACTTGCATAATTAATGCTGTTGGAGATGATCATCAATGCCATGGCGAAAGTGGGTACAACACTACCAACAACAGGATGGGCAAGGTCTTGGCGCAATTTCTGTGGCCAAACAATAAATTTGGCAGCGACAAGTAATAATAAAATGCCAGCAATAATTGCTGAAGCGATTTGTAAGCTATGATTCGCAGGCAATGCGTTTTCAGCGCACCAACCCAAACCTGAAATACCAAGGGCTAAACCTGCCATTGGTGTCGGGACTTTTTCTAAAAAACCATGTAATTTCTGAGTCATGATAAACACCTCTATGAATATTGTTATGGTGTTAGTTTATGTTGACTCTTATATAAATAAAATTTGTTAAAATTTATGGGTTGGATTGAAATTATTTATTGGTGACCCAGTCGAGCCACTCTTCGGTAAGCTCTGAGATGTGCGCGCGTTTATTTTGCACAATGAGTAGATCTCTTTCAAGTTTCATTTCAGTACATTCAAGGATGTGAATGTTTGATTCATTATATAAGGCAGATAGTGAAACACAACCAATGGCATTGCTATTTAATACTGCAAGAATAATGGCTTCACTACTACCAAGCTCCAAGAATAAATTCATTTGATAATCAAATAATGGCAATAGGGTTTGCTCGATTAGCGTGCGACTGCCTGAGCCTTTTTCTCGCAGAATAAACGGGTGGTTTTTCAGTGTTTTAATATCAACCGTTTTTTCTTTGGCTAACGGATGATCTTTATGCACAAAGAGCTTTAATTCATCTTTAGCAAAGGCAAAACAATTGGTCTGATTACTTAAGCTAGCACTTTCAATAAAACCTAAGTCTGCTTGATGTGAAATCACGGATTCAATAACTTGTTCACTATTACTGATGCTAAGAGATAACTCCACTTCAGGGTGCTGTTGTTTAAAGGAAGACATAAGTGTCGGCAGGATATAATTACCAATCGTATTACTTGCGGCAATATGTAAGCTACCAATGAGCGCTTGTGTGTGTTTGAAGAAATGCTCAATTTTATCAGTAGTTTCTAAAAGCGCCATTGCCTTGGGGTAAAGCTGTTGTCCATGATGGTTGAGTACGATTTTTCGATCAATTCGATCAAAGAGCTTAACACCAAGCTGAGTCTCAAGGGATGATAGTGCTGTACTTAATGCAGGTTGCGTTAGATTCAAGCTTTCCGATGCTTTGGTAATGCTACCATGTTTGGCAATGGCAGAAAAAATGAGTAATTGTTTGTGTGAAAGCATGTTTTACCTAAGTAGTTTTAATGATGTGATAAAGCAAAAATAAGTTGAGTCATAATATCCCCTCACCATCCAGCTTAAACTGCACGACTTCTCCCGCGAGGGGAGAGGTATCAGCTGATGCAACTCATTTATAAATACTCAAAACCTTTCTTAAAGTTGAAATTATGTTCAGCTTCAATGTGTCTTACCGTACCTGATAATGAGCGCATCACAAGACTATGTGTTTGCGCAAATTGCCCTTTGCGCTTAACACCTTTGAGCATCTGTCCATCGGTAACACCGGTTGCGGCAAACAATACATTGCCAGAGGCAAGGTCATTTAGATGATAGACTTTATTTAAATCATCAATACCCCATTTCTTAGCACGTGCTTTTTCATCATCGTTTCTGAAGATCAGGCGACCTTGCATTTGTCCGCCAAGGCAACGTAATGCTGCCGCTGCGAGCACACCTTCAGGCGCACCTCCTGTGCCCATATACATATCAATGCCGGTATCCTCTTGTGCTGTTGCAATGACTGCTGAGACATCACCGTCCCCAATAAGTGCAATGCGTGCACCAGCTTCACGCACTTTGCGAATAATATCTTCGTGACGTGGGCGATCTAAAATACAGACAACCAACGCTTCAATAGGGACTTTTTTAAATTGAGCCAAGTTTTTCAAATTCTCAGCAGGTGTTGCATTGATATCGATGATATCTGCCGGCATACCATGCCCACCCACAGCAATCTTTTCCATATAAACATCAGGGGCATTTAAAAAACCACCATCTTCTGCCATCGCAATCACTGCCAAGGCATTAGGTCCACCTTTGGCAGTAATGGTTGTGCCCTCTAGCGGATCAAGTGCGATATCAACCTTAGGACCGCCTTTACCAACTTTCTCGCCAATATAAAGCATTGGAGCCTCATCTCGTTCACCTTCGCCGATGACGACAGTACCATCGATATCTAGACCATTTAAAGCGCGACGCATCGCATCAACAGCAACTTGGTCAGCAGCTTTCTCGTCTCCTCGACCCATTTGACGCCAAGCAGATAAAGCGGCAGCTTCGGTGACACGAACAGTTTCTAATGCTAAATTACGATCCATTATTCTATCCCTTAGTTTGTATGCGCACTGTTAAATTTAACACACAATAAGTTGCGATGTGTGTGAAATCATTACAAAGAATCTAGCGCTTGTTGAAAATCGCCAGTATTGTAACAATTGTGTGGTTAAAAGGGTATGGGTTTTTTGATGTACCCTCTCAATTTGCGACAATGAGTCCACTAGAATGAGGAGTAAAAAATGGCAAAATCTCGCCACACACAAGAGTTCAACAATGAAGCGGTGAAGTTATCTCTAGAAAAAGATGCTAATCATAAACAAATAGCGGATAATCTGCCTTAGTGATAACCTGCTACAAAGGCTACAAGCTTTGAACTATTCGGGATTTCCGAACGGTTCAGTGTGAAGTGCCTTTGTTGTGAACAATAGCAAGCTTAAAGCCACCATCAACATATTGTTTCATCAAGAAGTTAAGTAATGTCTGGTAAGGCAAGCCCTCGTGCTCAGCTTTTTCTTTAAAAGCGGCAAGCGTTTCTGGGTCTGGCTTAAAAGAAATTGGTTTTCTGACTTTCTGCATGGTTGCCTTAGCCATTTGCTCAAGCTGTGCTTTGCGCTTTGTAAACTCATCCTCTGCGATGGGCTTGTATTCCCCGCGCTTATCAGATTGCATAATAGTTTCTTCAATGGCATCAAGGGCTTTTATGTTATTTTTTTGGGATGTATTACGCATTTGTATCGCCTCCAAATCGTTTAGTTTGCTTACGGTCTGCATAAGCGGTAATCAACCTTAGGTTATTGTTACGCTGTTCTGTGGCAACAGAGTAAACATAGTCACCAATACGAACGCGCAGAATGCTTTGGCTAGGGTGATTAACATTATCGTCAATCGCTAGTAAATCACCATTTTCAATTGCTTCAACAATCTGTTCAAATGAGATATGTCTTTCTTGTTTGAGCTGTTTATTTTTCTTTTCATCCCATTCAAACATTTAACACTGCCGTTATTTCGTATCTGTAGTTATTTTAGTAAATACTCAGTATATATCAAGATGTTTTCGAAAATACGTTAAGTTTACACAAACTTGCTGTTGGTTTTATTGCACACCGCTAATGCTTGCTTAAATGTGAATATTTCATATTTTTTCCTTATAATACATGTGCAAGCATCATCATGGTGCCGTCAGACCTGTCGGTACCATAATTTCTAATAGGTATAATCTGATGAAATTATGCAGATTTTTTTGTTACCTATATGTTACCTATTGGTTTTTTGGTTCTCTTTTGTACTGCTTGGTGATTACGTCTGTATGTCTTTTTTTATAGGGCTTTAAAGCTGGCGCACCCGAGACGATTTGAACGTCCGACCTTTGGCTCCGGAGGCCAACGCTCTATCCAGCTGAGCTACGGGTGCAAAACTTTGCAATCTAATAACATTGTAGGGCTGTGAAGTTAGCAAAAATCGACATTAAAATCCAGTAACATATGCCTGAATCCGCTGATTTTAATTTTTTAGATTAATTGATTAACTCCAGAAGGTGAACGGCAGGGTGATGTAATTGTTTATTGCTAAAACGTTTAACCTGACAGCGACAAGAGAAGCCTGTTGCAAGATATTGCTTGTTTAGATTTTCCATATCTATTTTCTTTTGCCAGCTTGAAGCATAAATCTCTTTGGATAATGTAAGATTATCTTTTTCATGTCCAAAAGTACCAGCCATACCACAACAACCAACCTTTTCAATTATAAGCTTGGCACCAAACGCTTTAAAAATTTTCTGCCAGTGAAGCATTGATACTGCAGCAAGCGCGCGTTCTGAGCAGTGAGCTAATAAAGACAATGTTGTCGTGTGCTCTTTGACTGTAATATTAATGGTTGCTAGCTGTTTAACAAGCCATTCCTGTAACAACTCAACTTTAAATTGTACTTGGTCTTTTAATACCGTGCGATACTCATCACGATAGACTAAGGTCATGCTTGGATCAATGCCAATAAGCGGGACATTTAAGCGAGCAATTTGATTATAAAAATCAGTAGCACGTGCGGCTTTTTTGTGGAAGTAAGTTAAAAATCCTTTGACGTGTGCAGCTTTGCCATTTTCATAAAAGGGTAATACAAAGACATAAAAACCAAGTTTTGTTAATAGGTCATATACTGCCAAGACAACGTCAGCGTTGTAAAAGCTTGTAAATGCATCTTGAACTATGCAGACTGTTTTTTGAGGGTTGATTGCCTGTTGTACTTTTAGTTTTTCAATGCTAAAGCTTGGCGCATTACGTTTTCTAAGACCTACTTTTAAGGTTTCCTTAGACAGAAGTGGTGCATCAACAAGTTTCAGTTTATTGTTTACCCATGTTTTTATAAAGGGTGCGGATTGTACTGCGTTCATTAATGAAGGGATTAAGCTCTGCCATTTGGCTGTTTGTTCTACATATTTGATGGCATAGTCCTTTAAAGGGCGCTTGTAGCGTTTATGATATTCTGCTAAAAACATTGGTTTCATTGCCGGTATATCCACCTTGATTGGGCAAGCAGTGGCACATGCTTTGCAGCCTAAGCATTTATCAAGCGATTGATAGACCTCGTAAGAGAAGTCATTTTTGTTGGCGTTTTGTCTTTTATTGGATGCAGCAGTAGAAAATGGATTAGGTTGATAGCTTTTCTCGGTAAGTTGTTTTAACCATTCACGTAAAAGTGCGGTGCGCCCCTTGGGGGAGTAAACCCAGTTATGTGACACCTTAGCGGATGGGCACATCACTTGATCAGGATGGTAATTTAAGCAAGCGGCATTGCCATTGCAATCAAATGCGCCTGAGAATAGCTTTTGGGTATTGCTATCAACCTTAGCATCTTCATTGCCGCGAAAGGGGCCATTGACCTTAACCAGTTCATCATTGCTAGCAAAAGGCACAACGATTTTCCCTGGATTTAGTTTGTTATACGGGTCAAATGCTTTTTTGATTTTCTGCAAAGAAGTATGCAGTTCATCACCAAAGTAGTCTTTGACGTATTCACTTCTAAAGCCTTTGCCATGTTCTGACCAATAAACACCGCCATATTTTTTAACAAGATCATTAACCTCTTTGGTTAATTTGACAACCAACGCTTGATCTTTTGGGTCATTCATATCCAAAGCTGGACGCATATGCAAGCAGCCAACATCAACGTGGCCAAACATTCCATAACGCAGGTTATAACTATCCAAAAGCGCTCTTAGTTCAACAATATAATCAGCAAGATTTTCAGGTGGAACAGCAGTATCTTCCATAAATGGAATGGGCTTTTTGGCACCCTTCATCGCACCTAATAAGCCCACACCTTTTTTGCGCAGCTCCCATAATACAGTCATTTCATCTTGATCAGTTGCAAGATAGAAACTACGTTCTTGCGTGTTTAGATGTTCTTTTGCCTGCTTTATTAAGGTGCTGAGCTCTTCAGCGCTATGAGCAATAAACTCAACCAAATTAATGGCAGCAATGGCATGATTGGTGTGTACTTCCAGCATAGGGCGAATTTGCGGGTAAATCTCATCCTCTTTGGCAAGTTTTAGAATATTATCATCAATGGTTTCAATCGCTGCAGGGTCTAAGCTCAATAGGCTTTTAGCATCGCGTAATGCTAAGTCAAAATCACTATAGCTAATCGCGAATAAGATTTTGTGACTTGGAATAGCAGTGAGTTTTAACTTAAGCTTGGTAATAAACGCCAGTGTGCCTTCAGCACCTGAAATCAGATAATTAAGATTGACACTATGTTTATGCGGATCATAGCACTTAGCAAGATTGTATCCTGTCATAAAGCGATCAAGTTTTGGAAATTGCGCAGTGATCTTGTCATATTGGGCAATAACTTCAGTTGCAACTGATCGATAAATTTTACTCAATAATGAGTGTCGCCTAGAGTGTTTATCAATAAGTGTATCTAGGTTATTGGCATCTATTTTTTCAAATGACACGCGCTGACCATCACTTAATACGCATTCTAATTCCAATAAGTGTTCACTGGTGCGCCCATAAATGCGTGAGCCTTTACCGCAAGCATCTGTGCTTGCCATGCCGCCAATGGTAGCACGATTACTTGGTGATAGATTAGGTGCAAAAAAAACGTTATGTGGTGCAAGCACTTCATTAAGCTGATCTAGTACAACACCAGGCTCAACTGAAACATAATTTTCTTTTAGATTAATCTCTAAAATATTATTCATATAGCGACTGGTATCGATAATAATGCCAGAAGTTAGCGATTGACCATTGGTGCCAGTGCCAGCTCCACGTGCGCTAAACTTGAGTGTTTGGAAGGCTTGGCTATTTGCTAAAGTGAAAATCTTGAGAATATCAGTATGTTCTTTAGGGAAAAGGACAAGCTCAGGCACGACTTGATATATACTATTATCAATTGAGCTACTGACTCTGGTGGCGTAATCATGCTGTATATCACCTTTAAAGCCTGAAGTTAGCAGTTCATTTGTAAACGTTTTGCAGAGGGTGTGTTCAGTGGAGAATTTATCAAGAATAGGCAACATCGCGTAATGGTATATATTTGTTTATATTGCACTAGTATCTAGCCAAGCCCTTTTGTTTGTCAAGCCTATGCATTGGGAATTATTAAGCACAGGCTGTTTTATGAAGTGATGAGGTGTGTTGTCTAAAGGTGAGAATGCTCAAAAACGTTAAAGCAGCAAATGACATGACAAAAATAATTAGCGCATAAGCAGAAATTTCAGCAGGAATGATTGCTGCAACTGAGCTTACTATAAATAGTCCAAACATCTGTAAGAAGCCATAAACAGCATTAGCAGCACCCGCTTTATGGCTAAAGAAAGAAAGCGCAACACCAACAACAGTTGGCCCTACGATGCTGCTGCCCATAGCATAAAGCATAACGCAGATGATTAGTATTCTTTCGTGTGCCAACCCCAAGATTGAGGTTATAACTAAAATCGTACTTGCTAACACCATTAAAGATAGTCCTTGAAATAGTGTTTTTAGTGGACCAAATTTCTTAAGGGAAATGATTGACATATATAAGCGAGCAATAAAAGCACAGCCAATGATCGCAATGGATAGAAAGCCAAAATTCTGTGGACTCATGCCGTATTTGTTAATGAGGATAAAGGGTCCAACAGTGTAAAAAGCAACAATGCCAGAAAATCCAGCAATCATACAAAAAGTATATATAACAAAAGGAGTATGTTTTAATATTTCAAGATAGTTTGCGAGTAAGTGTTTAGGGCCTAAGGCATTAATATTTCTTCTGTGTGGTGGGAGAGTTTCGGGCATACGTGTGGCAACGATCAACGTTGTTATAACAACAAGTATGAACATCACGAGAAAACTAATACGCCAATTAAAGTAGGTTTCAATTAAGCCGCCAAGTACTGGTGCACCTGCTGGAGCAAGCATAAAAAAGAGACTTAACCAACCGACGATATGAATAAATTTATCCTTAGCTACCGAATCTTGAACAATCACTCGAGATAATGATAATAAAGCACCGGTTCCAGCTCCTTGAATAACTCGACCAATAATCAGTACATAAATATTCCAAGAGAACATACAAATTAAACTGCCAATTAAATAGATGCTAGCGCCAATAAAAATAATTCTTTTGCGACCAAACTTATCAGAGGCTGGACCATAAAAAAGTTGAGACAAGGCTAAAGCAATTAAAAATACAGCAATTGTCATGCGTGCCATACTTGAGCTTGTAGATAGCGCATCACTCATGTTGGGTAGGCTTGGGACATACATGTCTGATGCCATAAAATAGCTACAGCCAAGTAATATGCTCACAATGCTCAATAGTAAAATACTTGACTTGCCTGCGGAAATATTATCATTAGTCATAGATATAGCCGTAATAAATAGAACATGTGTACAATTTAGCATGTATTGATCAAGTGTTCAATTGAGTACAAGCAGAGCTTACAAAAAGATACGGTAAGTCTTTTGATGATGTGATATGAGAAAAAAAGATTCAGAGAATAGGGTGCTTGAGTATTAAAGGAAAAGTTAAAACGTTATGAGTTCGTTTTTGTATCGTGAGTTTGAGTATCAATATGAGTTGTTTGATCGGCGTTTTCAGTTTGTTCTAATGCTTGCTTTTCTTGTTGTTCTTGCAGCTCTTGTTCACGTTTTTGTTGATAATATGTTTTAATATCAATGCCTTGAGAGCGTAGGTAAGCTTTCTCAGCAATTTCATCTAAACGCTGTTTAGCATAGGCAATATGATCGTCACTGAATGTCTCAACTGGCTTACCATAAAGGTTGAAACGCTGCTTGTGCTCAAGCACCGAGCGTTGATAGCGGGTGTCGCCAACATAGCGTTTAATCACTTTTTTCAGAACATATTGATCAATTGGTGCAAAATGCTCGTTATAATAAATAATTTCAATATCATCACTTATACCGATTTTCAACGGACGCTTATCGCGTGGATTGAAACATTTTGGAAAACGCATGCAAAGCCATTTAAATAGACGTTGCTCTTCTTTATAGAGCTCTTTTTGTAGATCTATCTCAATGATTAGTTCATCTTCTTGAGCATCAGGCATGTCAACAACAAGCTCTTCATGTTGTTTTTGACCATATTGTGGCATACGAAATGGTGTGCGTGGTTGGTTGACACGTTCCTGTCTTGTCTGAGGCGCCTGCTTGGTGGCAGTGTTTGGTCTGGGCGTTGAGTTTGTCGCTTTGGTATCACTCGTTTCATTGCGTTTTGCAGCATGTGCTTTACGTAAACGATCTGTTTTGTCTTTTATGCTTTTGCCACCGACCAATGATTTTAATAATGAAAAATCGTTAAGTTTATTTCTACCATCAGACATCTAAAATGTTCCTACTTTATGTTTATTCGTATTTTGTTTATACACTATTACAACAACTAATATTAAGAGATAAGCGCAGTGATGAAATCGCTTCTTAGTCAATCTTGCTGTAGCAATAAGGCGGACATTATAGACACAATCCCAGCAAAAAACAGTATCTATCAGCTATTTTTGCAGGTGCGGGGATAAAAATAAAAAAAATCATTGACAACAAAACCAATCTTGCTAATATGCGTCCCTGTCGTGGCTACGTAGCTCAGCTGGTTAGAGCACAGCATTCATAATGCTGGGGTCACTGGTTCAAGTCCAGTCGTAGCTACCATCTTCAAAACCATATCTGGCTTATATGATGTGCCTAAGCTATTAAACAAATCATCCTCGACAGTAGCCTAACGGCGATGGAGTTAAGTCGACGGTGCCATAAAATAGCAACTTGTAGTACGCTTTTTTTATTGAGAGACTATCATTTTGTTTTGAGTTGTCATTTTATAGGGTAAAAGCATGAAGTTAAATAATTACGCTGTGATCAAGTCATTTTCTATCATTGTGATATGTGGTGCGCTGTTTGCATTATGTTTGCCTGAGATCTTTGCGCCATTAAAAGCACTTATCCCTTTATTTTTAGGGATTATTATGTTTTTAGTGGGTATTAATGTTTCATTGAAAGACATGCGTCAAATTATTGAAATACGGTGGCGTTTTGTGCTGATTATTCTATTGAAATCCTTTGTTACGGCACTGATAGCATACATGATAGGGCGAATACTTCATCTGGATAGTTATGCATTGATTGGTCTTGTGATTGTGGGAGCGTGTCCTGGCGGGACGGCATCTAACGTCATGTCGTTATTATCTAAAGCAAATCTGTCATTAACTGTGAGCCTTACATTGGTTACAACGCTATTGGCGCCAATCATTATGCCGTTAATATTGTATTTGTTTTTGCATAAAACAGTAACAATTCCTTGGGTTGGTATTTTAACGACGACTTTGATGATTGTCGTGTTACCAATAGTGGCAGGCATTATTTTTCAGCGTTTTATCGCACTCAAACCACACACCTTAAATAAGCTTTCATTACTCGCAATTATAACGATTGTGATCGTTGTGATGATTGTGGTGGCATTGAATAAAGAAGCATTATGGCATGTATCTTTGAAACTATGCATTGCAGTTGTATTACTGCATGCATTAGCCTCTGTTGTTGGCTATAGCTTAGGAAAGCTATTTAGACTGGATCACAAAAGCGCGCTGGCACTATTATTTGAATTTAGTATTCTTGATGTTGGTTTAGGGATTGTGATTGCGATTTTATTTTTTGGTAAACTTGCAGCCATTGCCGGAACACTTTACGCTGTGTGGCAGAATATTGCAGGACCTATATTGGTGAGCTTGTTATCAAATGTCAAAAAAGCTCAATAAGAATCAATAAAAACAGTGATGTGCAAGTGCAGCATATGATGGATTAAGCCTAGACTAATCAGTAAATAAATTACTCAATAAGGAGAGTGTATTGTATTTATGAGGTCTTTTCATGTGGATTATGCCTGTGCTGATTTGACTAAGCAGTCAGAATTAGTACAATCTCCCTGTTTTTCATGTAGATTAAATACATGTGTGAGAGAGTGTTTTTGAAAGAGGGGAAAATATGAAAAAACTACATAAACTGTCATTTTTGGCAGTAGCTTTTGCCATGACTTGTCGGCTCGAGGCAGCAGGCTTTCAGGTCAATGAAAACAGTGTTTACTTACAAGGAATGGCAATGGCAGGAAGTGCTGCCAGCCCAGATGATGTCAGTAGTATCTTTAATAACCCCGCTAACTTGGGCTTTGTTAAAAGTAGCAGTGTATACATTGGCGGCAGCTATATCTTGCCTAGTGTGAAAATGACTAATGCACAAGCAAGTCATGGTGTGCATTATAGTACGATCCCTTTTGCAGATGATCCAGTATCAGGCGCATCATCACAAAATAGTGTGGTTGAGGGAGCGCTAGTGCCTAATTTATATGGTGCATGGCGCATTAATGACCGATTAGCTGCGGGTGTGGCATTAACTGCACCTTGGGGGATGAAGACAAATTATGATGATAACTCTGTGGTGCGCTATGCTGCACAGAAAACATCTATTGAAGTGGTGAATCTAACGCCTGAGATTGCTTTTAATATTATTCCTGAAATATCAATTGCCGCAGGCTTGCAAATCCAATATGCCAGTGCTGAGTTTTCAAACTACGATGGTGAATTAGCCACACCAACAAATCAAGCGACGAGTATTAACGGTAATGGCTGGGGTATTGGTGGTATTTTTGGTGTGATGTTTCACCCAGTGAAAGCGACGTATTTTGGTTTGAGTTATCGCACACCAGTTAAGATGAATATTGAAGGCTCAGGCAATCAGTGGTTACTGCCAACAGGAAGCACACCAATAACACCAGGAGCACCTTATAATAGCTATATTTCTGATGCCTCGACTTCGTTTAGAACACCGGGTGTGATTAACTTTGGTATTACTCAAGCTATTACGTCAAAGTGGCAAGTTAGAGGCACTGTGCAGTATACGATGTGGAGCACATTAGATAAGCTGACCATTGATACCCCAGGAGGCTATTCAACTTCTTCAACGATGCAGTTAGGTTGGAAAAACAGTTGGTTATTCTCATTAGGTACCGATTATAAGATTACGCCGCATTGGTCGGTAAGAACGGGTGTGGCATATGATCAAACTCCAACGGTATCAGAAACAAGAGATGCAAGAATGCCAGATACTAATCGCATTTGGGTGACACTCGGTGGCACGTATCATGTCAATGATCACTTCTCAATTGATGCCGTCTATGAGCATATTTTCATGCTTAATCAAAGTATCAATGTTACTGAATATACCGGTTCAAATGCCAATATTCCAGATATTGAGCAAAACAAGGTGTCTGCGAACTATCGTGGGTTTGCCGATATCTTTGGTTTAGCGCTGAGATATAAATTCTAATATTAATAAATAGGGTACAAAGATGATGAATATAAAGTTTTTGCAATATAAAAAAGCGTGGAAAGAAATCAGTGTGCTGGCTGCCGCAATGCTATTATCTGCCTGTGGCGGCGGAGGTGGCGGTGACAGCGCTGGTGTTGCTGTGAATGTTAGCTCACCGACGGATAATGTGATCCATGCTGATATCAATCAAAATAATCAAAAAGAGTTCACGGTAAGTGTTGGCGATCAAAGTATTGGTGCAGTTGGTCAATCTAATGCATATCAGGTGACTGTAACACAATCCAATCCAAATGCTGGGTTTACTGTTAATCTTGGGACATGTGCACAAGCCATTAGTAATGGTCAAAGTTGTCAGTTTAGTTTGAGCTATGCACCAACAACGAGTACCCAATATAATCAACAGGATACTTTAACTATCAGTGTTGGTAGCACAACACAAACGGTTACGGTTAAAGGTGATAAAGGGCAAGAATTTGTGGTGTTTGGTGATAGCTTATCGGATGCAGGTGTGCAAGATCAGCTAGCTGCTTTAGTTAAAGGGTTGCATGCATTTTTACCCAATGTACTACCTGCATGGCCAAAAGTTCCAGGAACGACAACTGATAAATCGACAACCTATACCACGCCAGGTGGCAATGTATGGGCAACTAATTTGGCTAAGTTGGTTGGGGCATCAAGTGCAACGGCTTTACCTAATAATAGCCATTATATGCAGCCAATAAAGGTAGCATATTCTGTATGGTATGCTCAGATTAACCCTTTATTACAAGCCATTTTAAATGTTTCACTTGATACGGAAAGTAAAGGCTTAGTAGGTAATAATTATGCCCAAGGTGGTGCAACAACGACTTGTGCAGGCATTGGACTTGTTTTGCCGCAAGCGATGTTTACGGCATTAGGACAGCAATTACTTCCACCTGGAAATGTTCCTCTATATATGCCATCACCCATTGGACCTATTCCACAAGTGAATGGACAACCTGCTTATAGTTGTCCTAAAGCGACCGATGCTGATTTGCAGCCTGTCTATGATCAGCTTGAAAACTATAATCAAATAGATAGCTATTTGTCGCAGCAGCCATTAAAGCATGCAGATCCAAATAAAGTCTATATTTTATGGGGCGGTGCCAACAACCTATTCCTTGAGGTTGCAAAGCAACCAACACCAAGCCCAGCAGCGGTAGCACAGGTTATGACGCAAGCAGCAGGTGATATTGCCTATGATGTTCAATATTTAGCAGCCCATGGTGCGAAGAAGTTTGTTGTACTGTTCTTACCAAATATTGGTTTAACACCATTGGCTATCGCAGCCAACCAACAATCGGCGCTAGAGAAAGCATCTGTTGCTTATAATACCGCATTAAATAATATGTTAGGCACACTACAGAAACAAGATCCGAGTATTAAAATTGTACCTATTGATGTATTTAATCTAATGAATGATATGGTTGCAAACTATGAAATCTCGGCATTAGGTCAAAACTATCAGTTTGATGACACAACAACACCTGCCTGTAAACAAGCACCTGTTACTCAGGCCAATCCGTTGGCAGCACTCACTAATTCTGCACTATTGTGCACACCGCAAGCGGATAACAAAAAGCATCTATTTGAAGACACGGTGCATCCAACAGCAGAAACGCATCAAGTGATTGCTGCAAAAATCGCTAAAGCAATGGAAGCTTTTGATTAATTCACGGCTAAGACTAAATATTAACCCATAAGTGCTCACCGTACCCTTAGCGTAAGTCGAGGCGATGCACTGAGCATCAGTCGAAGTGGGTAAGCTTGGGAAAATCACACTTCATAGAGGCTTCGACTTACGCTCAGCCAACGCTTACAAAATCAAAGTGGGTAGTAATATGGTCATAGCCTAATTCACAAATGGAAAATCATTTTTTGATGAATTTAATTCATCAAAAAATATAAAAAATGAATTTTATCTATCATTAAGGCTTTGCTATCGTTGAGCTTCGTTTGGATTAACAAATAAGCACCTAGATGAAGCTAAGTCATGTCGACATTGTTATTGCTAATAGTACGCATTGTCATTTTGCCAGTGTGATTGCCGCACAGATTGAAGAAAGTGCTAAGCAAAGAAAGACCGGTATTGCCAAGCGTAGTGTGAACTATTTGCAGCAAAAAATACGCTCAAAACATGCAGTGATTGCCATTGATCGCCTGCTTAATCAGATTGTAGGCTTTTGTTATATCGAGTCATGGCAAGATAAAGCATATGTGTCTAATTCAGGCTTAATTGTTTTCCCAGAATATCGCAATTTAGGTTTATCCAAAGCCTTGAAGTCAAAAGCATTTATGTTAGCGCGTGAATATTACCCTAATGCCAAGATCTTTGGGTTAACGACCAATCCGCAGGTGATGCGTATTAACTATGAGTTGGGTTATGAACCCGCAGCTTTTACTGGCTTAACGACCGATAAAACATTTTGGCAAGGATGCATGAGTTGCGTGAACTTCGCTATTTTACAAGCCAAAGAATATCAAAACTGTTTATGCACGGGGATGCTTTACGATCCACAAAGAAAACAAAAGCAAAAAGAACAGCAAGAGCAAGGTGTATTACAAAAGAATCAAGATAATAAAAAGGAGCAATCAATGAAGGTTATTGTCGCGTTTAGTGGAGGTTTGGATACAAGTTTCTGTGTTAAGTATTTGCAACAAGAGCATGATTTGGAAGTGCATACAGTAACAGTTAATACAGGTGGTTTTAGCTCGATTGAATTAGCACAGATTGAACGCCGGGCTTATCAATTGGGCGCGAAAACGCATCAAAGTATTGATGTCACAAAAGATTTTTATCAGGAATGTGTTAAGTTTTTGATCTTTGCCAATGCATTAAAGAATAACTGTTATCCTTTATCTGTCAGTGCTGAGCGCGCTTTTCAGGCAATGACGATTGCTAAGGTAGCAAATGCTATGGGTATTACTAAGATTGCACATGGTTGCACGGGAGCCGGTAATGATCAAGTACGTTTTGATCTGATGTTTCATATATTATCGCCAGAAGCTCAAATTATCACCCCCATTCGTGATTTGAAATTATCACGTGCAGCAACGCAAGAATATTTAATTAATTCAGGTGCAAGTTGCAGTGAAAGTAGCAAAAACTATTCGATTAATAAAGGCTTATGGGGCACCTCTGTTGGTGGTGTTGAGACTTTAAGTTCACATTTATATTTAAAAGATGAGGCTTGGCCAACTCAGGTGAGCAAAACACAAGATGATCAACAAACGCTAAAGATTAGCTTTATCAATGGCGAGCCCATTGCCTTAAATGACGAATTATCAAATTCAATTCAAGTCATTCAAAAGCTTAATGACATTGCTAGTCAATATGGTATTGGTCGTGACATTCATGTCGGTGACACCATTATCAATATCAAAGGACGTGTCGGCTTTGAGGCTCCTGCACCGTTGATCCTGATAAAGGCACATCATTTGTTGGAAAAACATGTACTGACTAAAGCGCAGCTTAAAATTAAAACAAGCTTAAGTGATACCTATGCTGAGATGGTGCATGAAGGACAGTTTCTTGATCCGGCAGCACGAGATATTGAAGCATTGCTCTTATCTACGCAGGCAAAGGTCACAGGAGATGTGTTTGTGAAACTTTATCCACTTCACTTTGTATTATTAGGTGTGCAATCTGAGCATGATTTAATGCAGGTACAACATGCCAAATATGGTGAGGAAAATGCAAGCTTCAGTGGTGATGATGTCAAAGGATTTACTAAAGTGATGAGCACACAACTTGCTGCTTATTATCAATTGCAGAATAAAGATAAATCAGTCAAGACAACGCAATTAAGCTCAATCAAAGCAGCGGTAACAGGGTAAGGTTTTATGATGGCGCATAATAACAAAATAACAGGCAAAATAAATGTCGGTATTTTAGGCGGGGCAGGCTATACCGCCGGTGAGCTTTTGCGTTTACTTACCCATCACCCGCAGGTTGATATTCAATTTATACATAGTACCTCACAAGCTGGTGAGTTAATCGCTAAAACACACCATGATTTCTATCTGATCGATAATAAACGCATATTTGATAAAGAGATAAATTATAATGTCGATGTCGTGTTTTTATGTGTGGGTCATGGGCAAGCTAAAGAAGCGCTTAAATCCCATCGATTTAAAGCGGATACTAAGATAATTGATTTAAGTCAGGATCATCGAGATACACAAGCCAATCCAGAGTTTGTCTATGGTTTGGCAGACATTAAGCAAACTACCATTGCAGCAGCATCCAATATTGCCAATCCAGGGTGTTTTGCCACAGCAATACTTCTGGCATTAACGCCTTTTCGTGATTATGTTGATGGAGATGTTCATATTAATGCCATTACTGGTTCAACAGGTGCTGGAGTAATGCCGAGTGAAACCTCACATTTTAGTTGGCGCACCAATAACATGTCTGTCTATAAAGCATTCTCGCATCAGCATCTGACTGAAATTAAACAGGCACTTAAATTATCAGCAAATAATCAACTATTATTTGTGCCAATGCGAGGGAATTTTAGTCGTGGCATTTTTGCTTCGATTTACTTTAAATCAGATTTAACTGAAGTAAGCGCACAACAAATCTTGCAAGCATTCTATGATCAAAGCGCCTTTGTCAAAGTACTTGATCATGAACCTGATTTAAAGATGGTTGTTAATACTAATGGCTGTTTATTATCTGCAAAAAAACATGGTGATTATCTGCATGTTGTCAGTGTCATTGATAATTTGATTAAAGGGGCTTCAGGGCAGGCCGTGCAGAATATGAATCTTATGTTTGGCTTGCCAGAAGAATTAGGTTTGTCCCTCAAAGCCAGTGTTTTTTAAGGTGTTGTTATGAATTTATATGAAGTATATGAGCGTTATCCAATTGCATTGAGCAAAGCTCAAGATTTATATGTTTGGGATGAAAATGGTCAACAATATCTTGATCTATATGGTGGACATGCGGTGATCTCGATTGGGCATAGTCATCCGCATTATATTGAAAGAATCACTCAACAGTTGCAGCATATTGGCTTTTATTCCAATAGTGTTGAGATGCCGATGCAGCAGCATCTGGCAGATAAACTTGCACAATTAAGTGGTTGTCATAATTACCAGTTATTTTTAGTTAACTCAGGGGCGGAAGCGGTAGAAAATGCACTTAAACTTGCCGGCGTTGTAACAAATCGCAAAAAAGTAATTAGCTTTAATAAAAGCTTTCA
Organism: Cysteiniphilum sp. 19S12-1; assembly: GCF_052030685.1. Taxonomy (NCBI): domain Bacteria; kingdom Pseudomonadati; phylum Pseudomonadota; class Gammaproteobacteria; order Thiotrichales; family Fastidiosibacteraceae; genus Cysteiniphilum; species Cysteiniphilum sp. 19S12-1. The sequence continues at coordinate 91,227 of NZ_JBQAJM010000004.1, read as the reverse complement.
TGGACGTACCAACCTTGCTTTAGCCGTTACTGATAATCCAGCAATTCAATCACCATTCTCTGGAAACTTTCATACTGTCAGTGTGCCGTTAAATGATATAGATGCGTTGACAAAAGCGATGGATAATGACGTGGCAGCAGTGATTGTTGAAGGTGTCCAAGGCATTGCTGGTATCTATGAGCCGGATATGCATTTTCTACAGACTGCAAGTGACTTATGTCAAGAGCACGGTGCAAAATTGATTGTTGATGAAATTCAATCTGGCTTTGGACGCACAGGTGTGTTTTTTAGTTTCCAGCAATCAGGGATTAAACCGGATTTAATTACCTTTGCTAAGGGGGCGGGCAATGGTTTTCCTGTTGGTGGCATGTTGATCAAAGATAATATCCCAGTATTGAAAAATATGTTAGGTACAACCTTTGGTGGCAGTTATCTTGCCTGTGCTGCGATGTTGGCTGTACTTGAAGTTATCGACTATGAAGCACTTATTGATAATGCCAAACAACAAGGAACTTATTTAAAAGAGCAATTGTTGCAAATCCCAGAGGTCACAACCGTGCGCGGGCGTGGGCTTATGCTAGGTGTTGAATTTAGCTTAGATTGCAAAGCAATTCGTGATGCGCTTTTAAAGCAAAAGCATATATTTACTGGTGTGGCTCAAGCAGGGGAAGTGATGCGTTTACTGCCTGCACTGACGATTCAGAAATCGCATATTGATGCATTTATTGTGGCATTAAAAGAAGTGATTGAAGCTGAGCATTCATCTAAAAGTGTTAACCGCACCCTGAGCAAAGTCGAAGGGTAATTTAATAATAAGACAGCATAAGCTTCATCAACTGGTACCTCTCCCCTTGAGGGATTGCTCGTGCAGCTTAAGCTGTACGGGTGAGGGGTAACATTTATAATGGCTTCGACTAACGCTCAGCCAACGCAAATATAAAGGCTTCGACTAATGCTCAGCCAACAGAGAATTCATAAGATAAAAGAAACACACATTTTAGGAGTAAAACAAACATGCAGCAGTATTTAAGTATTAAAGATATTGATAATATCCAAGAAGCGATTCAATCATGCATTGAGATTAAGCAAAACCCCTATGCCAATGGTAAGCTAGGGGTGCATAAAACTTTAGGTATTATTTTTCTAAATCCGAGTTTGCGCACCAAGATTTCAACGATAAAAGCGGCACAAAATATTGGTTTAAATGTATTACCGATTGATGTCAATAATGGCTGGGCATTGGAGTTTAACGAAGGTGTGGTGATGAATGCCGATAAACCTGAGCATATCAAAGAGGCAGCACAAGTTATTGCAAGCTATTGTGATATTGTTGCGATTCGCTCATTTGCCAAGCTCAATGACAAAGAGCAAGATTACCAAGAGCAAATCTTTAGCGCATTTAACAAATATACGGATTGCCCAATAGTGAATTTAGAGTCAGCCTTGCGTCATCCTTTGCAGAGTCTGGCTGATATTCTAACGATTGAAGAGTATAAAAAGCCAAATCATCCTAAAAAATCTAAAAAATCTAAAAAACCAAAAGTTGTGTTAAGTTGGGCGCCTCATGTTAATGCCTTGCCGCATGCCGTGGCAAATTCGTTTGCTGAGAGTATGCAACTGATGGATTATGACTTTGTGGTGACACATCCTGAAGGCTATGAGTTGGATTTAGAATTTATCGGTGATGCTCAAGTGGTATATGATCAGGATGAAGCATTGAAAGATGCCGATTTTATTTATGTCAAGAATTGGTCAAGCACTAAAGAATACGGCAAGGTCATAAATACCGATGATAAATGGATGATTACTCAAGAGAAGCTGAAAAATGCCCCCAATGCCAAGGTGATGCATTGCTTACCTGTTAGACGTAATTTAGTGATTGCTGATGAGGTGCTTGATTCTGAATGCTCAATCGTCATTGAGCAAGCCGAGAATCGACTGTATGCCGCTCAATATGTATTATCTGAAATTGTTAATGCGTTAAAGGTGCAACATCCAAAAGCGCCATTATTAGCTGAAAAGGTTTATGCTGATGAAGTTGAATAAAGTGCTTAATATTATCAAATTAGGTGGGCGGGTAATTGATGATGAAAATAAGCTCAATACGCTATTACATGCTATTTCGCAGCAAAATGATCCATGTGTTATTGTGCATGGCGGTGGCGATCAGGTCAGCCAATTAGCCAAGCGTCTGGGTGTTGAGTATACCTTTATTAATGGCCGGCGTGTGACTGATCAAGCGTCATTAGAGTTGGTGATGATGGTATTGGCTGGAATGATCAATAAACAGATGGTGGCTAAGTTGCAAGCCAAGGGTGTTAAGGCTTGGGGATTAAGTGGTGTCGATGCAAATTTGCTACTAAGTAACAAACGCGGAACTAAGATGCATGACTTTGGTTTTGTGGGCGATGTGAAAGCCGTCAATAGTAATGTATTAATTGATTTGATTAATAATGGCTTTTTACCTGTCATCTCACCAATTACGCATGATGGCAAGGGACAGCTTTTAAACACCAATGCTGACACAGTGGCATATCAGATTGCAAAAGCATTAGCGCATCAATATCAGGTCAATTTATATTATTGTATGGATTTGGCAGGGGTTTATAAGGATATAGCCAATCCCGACTCATTAATTGAAGCCTTAGATCTAAATGTCTATCAACGTTTAAAAGCAGAAGATAATATTCAGCAAGGCATGTTGGTTAAACTTGAGAATTGCTTTGATGCGTTAGCTTCTCACGTTTATCAAGTGGTGATTAGTAATGCGGATAATATTGCTCGCACCTTGCAAGGCGAGAAAGGTAAAGGAACGGCAATCAGATTGGCAGAGGAGGTTTGCTAGATGATAAACGATATGAGTCCATGTTCAGATGTATTATCAGAAGATATAACACATAAACAAGCGGAAGCCTTGGCATTACTCAAGTGTTTAATTGAAATCCCATCGGTTTCAAAGGACGAAGCACAAAGTGCGGCGTTTATTCAACAATGGCTATTTGAACGCGGTATCCCTAGTACCTTAGTTGGTAATAATGTGTGTGCTAAAAATAAATATTTTGATGATAAGAAACCATCCGTTTTACTGATTTCGCATCATGACACGGTGCCACCGAGTAAGAGCTATACTCGTGATCCATATTGTGCAGAGATAATTGATGGCAAGTTATATGGTTTGGGATCGAATGATGCCGGTGGTGCATTAGTGAGCATGATAGCTACGTTTAGTTATTTTTATCAAAGGGAAGATTTACCTTTTAATTTATTATTATGCGCGGCTGCCGAAGAAGAGATCTCAGGTAGAAATGGTGCCGAGTTGGCGTTGACATTTTTTGATGCTATTGATTTTGCGATCGTTGGTGAGCCAACCAGTATGGAGCTTGCCATTAGTGAAAAGGGGTTGATGGTTTGTGATTGTATTGCCCATGGCAAGACAGGGCATGCGGCACGCAATGAAGGGGATAATGCAATATTAAAAGCTGTTGATGATATTAATTGGATTAATAATTATCAATTTGCACAAACTTCAGAGACATTGGGTGATGTGAAAATGAGTGTGACGATGATCAACGCTGGTGTGAAGCACAATGTTGTCCCTGAAAAATGTCATTTTGTCGTTGATGTCAGATCGACGGATGCCTATGGTAATGAGGATGTATTGCACATTATGCGTCAGTATATGGCATCAGAAATTACACCCAGATCACTACGCATTAAAGCCAGTAAAACACCACTTGAGCATCCATTAATGCAGGCATTATTAGCAAAAGGCATCAACAGTTATGGTTCGCCAACGACTTCAGATCAGGCGATTGTGAATTGCCCAAGTGTTAAGTTTTCACCGGGCGATTCAAAGCGCTCACATAGTGCGGATGAATTTATTTATCTTGAGCAAATCAACGAAGGCGTTGAATTTTTTATCACGTTTTTTAATGAATTAAGGGATAAGTCATGGCAGAAGTAGTTAATAAAAAAACGCAACAAAAACAAGAAAAACAACAAAAACAAAAACTCTGGGGTGGGCGTTTTAGTGAGGATAATAATCCTTTATTTGTGCGCTTTAATGAATCATTGAGTTTTGATTATCGACTGTTGCCTTATGATATCAAAGCGACAAAAGCATTTACTGAAGCGCTTTGTGATATCGATGTTTTATCTGATAACGAATTACAGGCATTGCATCAAGCCTTAGCAGAGATCGAGCATGAGGTTAATAACAATCCGCAGCTTATTCAACAAGCTATCAATTCTGGTGTCGAGGATATTCATACCTTTGTTGAGCAGGCACTGGTTGATAAGGTAGGTGATCTTGCTTATAAAGCCAATACCGGAAGATCGCGCAATGAACAGGTATCTTGTGCGACAAGGTTATGGGTGCTTGATCATATTGAGCATTTATGTGATCTCATTAAAGGCTTACAAGCGGCTTTTGTCGCACAAGCCAAAGCAAATTTTGATGTATTTGTTATGGGTTATACGCATTTACAACAGGCGCAACCAATCACGTGGGGGCATTATTTCTTATCCTTTTATGAGATGTTGAAACGCGATTATGCGAGACTGTTAGATATTAAAAAACGCGTTAATATCTCACCTTTAGGAATGGGTGCAATTGCTGGCAATGCCTGGGCATTGGATCGCCAGAAAATGGCAGATACGCTAGGTTTTGAAAAGATTGCTCAAAACAGCCTAGATGCGGTAAGTGATCGCGATTACATTATTGAACTGCTAGCCGCGATTAGTCTTATTGGTACACATCTAAGTCGTTTTGCCGAGGATATGATTATCTATTCAACGACCGAGTTTAGCTTGATTGAAATGAGTGATTTAGTGACAACGGGTTCATCACTTATGCCGCAGAAGAAAAACCCTGATGCAATGGAGTTGGTTCGTGGTAAAGCAGGACGTTTAAATGGCTATTTGGTGGCATTATTAACAACCGTTAAAGCCTTGCCATCGGGATATAACAAAGATCTGCAAGAAGATAAAGAAGCACTCTTTGCGGCTGTTGATACTGTGAGTGACTTATTGAAAGTCACAACGATAACCGTTGAAAGCTTAGTGGTGAATAAAGATAAAAACTATGATGGCAGTTTTTGTGTGGCAACGGAGTTGGCTGATTATCTCTCTAAAAAGGGGATTGCCTTTAGAAAGGCACATCATATCGTCGGAGAAATTACCGCCTTTGCCTTAGGTCAAAATAAATCATTGGATGATTTAACCCTATCCGAGTTTCAGCGTTTTTCCGTGATGATTGATGATGATGTCTACCAAATATTAAGCATTGAATCAGCGGTGAATAGCAAAAAGGCAATAGGAGGTACGGCAGTTACCAATGTTGTAAATGCAATTTCTGCGATTGAGAAAATTATGTAAAGGTGCTAGGTGACAAGCTGCAATACCATCATGCAAAATCACTGAAGTTTATAATGTAGACAGACACTAAACACATAAAGCATAAATGGAATAACTATACACACTGGGAGTTTTGGCTTTATTTGTTATACTACCAGTCAAAATAAGCATAGATAGGACGTCATATTTCCTGCAGTACTCTATTAAGACTTAAAATAGTTCATCTGTTTTGCGACTAAAAATATTACGATGCTTTTGCGCTTCTTTTTTTTGTGATTGTGAGCGCGTTGGGAAATCACGATCGTAATTGGCGAGAAAATCACCGGCGTTACTGACGTATTCGCGTTGCTTTTTATTGTCAAAAAGGTGCAGCATTTTAAGAATAATGGACATAACTCATCTAAGTTGTTGTTTCTATTTTGTTGGCGATTATACTAGAATGCCTAACAAAAACCTATAGCACATACAACCGTAATACGATAAAACGCCGTTGTAATGAGTATAAGCATTTAGGAAAAACGATTTATGCGCCCAGGCCCTATTTTTAAAGTATTAGGCATGTTGCTGATGTTCTTTAGTTTGACGATGTTAACTCCCATCATCGTCAGCTGGGTTTATCATGAACATAATAGCGAGCCTTTTTTATCGAGTTTTTTAATTACATTGATCTCAGGACTTGTCTTTTGGGCACTTAGCTCCAAGTCAAAAAAGCAGCTGACGGTTAAAGATGGCTTTATCGTCGTGATTGCTATTTGGTCGGTGCTTGGGTTTTATGGTGCGATTCCTTATATGCTGTCAAATGGTTTGCATTTGAGCTTTTCCGATGCGGTATTTGAATCGATTTCTGGATTTACCACCACGGGTGCAACCGTCATTCATGGTCTTGATTCGCTACCCAAGAGTATCTTGTATTATCGCCAGCAAACCCAACTTTTGGGTGGTATGGGGATTATCATTTTATCTGTGGCAATTTTACCAATGCTTGGCGTTGGTGGTATGCAGCTATATCGAGCTGAGGCCAATGGACCATGGAAAGAGAATAAGTTAACGCCAAGAATTGCGGATACTGCCAAAGTGTTGTGGGGGATTTATCTCTTATTAGTCGTGCTATGTATTATTAGTTATAAATTTGGTGGTATGAATTGGTTTAATGCAATTTGTTATGCCTATTCAACGATTGGTACGGGTGGCTTTGCACCCAGTGATGCATCAATGAGTGGTCAAACGCCGTTGATTTATTCAATCTGTATCTTTTATATGATGATTAGTGCGACAAGCTTTGCACTGCACTTTACTGCATTTAAACGCATATCACTTAAAGTCTATTGGCGTGATCCTGAGTTTCGCGCCTATATCTTTTTTGCTTTTTCGATGATTGTGATTGTTGTATTAACCTTGATTTCGCAGGATGTGACCAAGAGTAATGATCGCGCGTTTTGGGATGGATTGTTTCAAGTCGCATCATTTGTCTCAAATACAGGATTTACAGCCGATGCAAATTACCATTTATGGCCATTGTTCTTGCCGATTTTGTTAATGGTCATAGGTCTTATTGGCGGATGTGCAGGTTCAAGCTCGGGCGGACTTAAGATCGTGCGCGCAGTACTTTTAAGAAAGCAAGCTTTTCGCGAAGCACGGCGCTTAGTGCATCCAGCGGGTGTTTTTCCGGTGAAGTTTGGCAATAAAGTGATGTCTGAAAGTGTGATGAGCAGTGTTTGGGGATTTGTTGCTGCTTATTTTATTTTATTCGTTATCTTGTGGTTATGCATGATGGGGGTTGGGATTGATTCAGTAACGGCATTCTCGGCTGTGGCAGCAAGTATCTCGAACCTAGGGCCTGGTCTTGGTCAAGTTGGGGTGAATTATGCCACCTTACCGACCGAGGCGCATTGGATCTTGAACTTCGCGATGCTCTTAGGGCGTTTAGAAGTATTTACCATTTTAGTATTATTCACCCCAGATTTTTGGCGTCGATAGCTAGGACATCGGTTGTTGTATGGTGTTGTATTTCTTAAGTTCCTCCGCATCAATTATTCCACAATTAAAGAGTTTGGTTAATGCTTGTTCTAGGGTTTGCATGCCTTTGTTTTGACTGGTTTGCAATACATTATAAAGCTGAGGGATTTTATTCTCACGAATAAGGTTACGCACTGCCGTATTAGCAATGAGCACTTCATGAGCTGCGACACGTCCGCCTTCTTTTTTACGAATAAGCCGCTGAGCAATAACAGCTTGTAAAGACTCTGAGAGCATCGAGCGAATCATTGGTTGTTCATCTCCTGGAAAGACATTAATAATCCGATCAATGGTTTTGGGTGCAGATGAAGTATGCAAAGTGGCAAATACCAAATGCCCAGTTTCAGCGGCGGTTAACGCCAGACGAATGGTCTCAACATCACGCATTTCACCGACCAAAATATAATCAGGGTCCTCTCGTAGTGCTGCACGAAGGGCTGCATTAAAACTTAAAGTATCACGCTTTACCTCACGTTGATTGATGAGGCACTGCTGTGATTTATGAGTGAACTCAATCGGATCTTCAATCGAGATAATATGCCCTTTTTCGGTTTTGTTAATATGATCAATCATTGCTGCAAGTGTCGTACTCTTACCACTACCGGTGGGCCCGGTAACGACAATCAGTCCATGCGGCTTATGCATGAGCTCTTTGAAAATCTCAGGGGTTTCAAGCTCATCCAATGTGTAAACATTCTCAGGGATCACGCGAAAAACAAGGGCACTGCCACGATCTTGTTTAAACGCATTCACCCTAAAGCGCGAATGAAGCTCTGGCAAATGGACAGAAAAATCATATTCTAGCGTTTCTTGAAAATGTTGATATTGCTCCAAGGTCATGACTTCATGCAAGTAGCTCTCAAGGTTTTCTTCAGTTAATAGCTCAGCACTGGCAGACTCAATATGTCCATCAACACGCAGTTTAACTTTAGCGCCACTAGAGAGGTGTAAATCCGATGCCTTTTTGCTAATACAAAGCGATAATAATTCCGTGAGGTTCATGTTAAGATATCCTTCTTACTAACTATACACTCTAAGACTATAGCAGATGAATTATGATCAAGAAGCGCAATTGCGACAAAATTTATCTAAGCTACAACAACGGATTGAATCATTAGTGGTACAAAGGACAACTAAACCAAAATTGTTAGCCGTATCAAAAAAACAGTCTATTGAGGCAATGCGTGTGATTTATGATGCGGGTATGCGCACATTTGCTGAGAGCTTTGTGCAGGAAGCAATTGATAAGATCTCCGGATTGCCAGAGGACATTACATGGCACTATATTGGACGCCTGCAGTCCAATAAACTCAAAAAAATCGCGCAACATTTTGATTGGCTGCATACGCTAAGCAGCATTGAATACGCTCAAAAATTACAGCGCCACTGTGCGGAAATTGATAAAACAATACAGGTGCTAATTCAGGTTAATGTTGATCTTGAACCACAAAAATCAGGCATTATGCTCAATGATTGCGATGCAATAGAGGGTTTAGTTGACTATATCGTTAAATATTGTCCTAATCTCAAGCTTCGCGGTTTGATGTGTATGCTTGAATATACTGGAGAGTATGATAAAGAGTTAGCGAGCTTTTATAAACTGGTTGAGTGTAAAGATAAGATAAACCAAAAGTTTAAGCTTAACCTGCAAGAGTTATCCATGGGTATGAGTGGTGATATGCCCGCAGCGATTGCCGCGGGTAGCACAATGTTACGTATTGGAAGTACTATTTTTGGTGGGCGTAAATAGCGAGACTAGGATGTTAAAGAAGATCTTTTGGAGTTTGAGTGCCGCACTTGTGATTGTCATTGTGGTTATTGCCTTAATTAAGCGCCAAGCTGAGGCGAGGGTTGATCCTCAAGCGAAAGATTTTGCTAATGTTGTCGTCTTTGGCGATAGCTTAAGTGATAGTGTTTATCATGGACAAGGTGTTGGCAATAACTATTGGGTTAAACCCAGTGGTATTACAGATAAAATGGGTGCACCAATTACGAGTGAGTTGAGTCCAAATGATAAAAGTCGCAAGACGTGGCTTAATTATATCTTAGCTGAGCTGCCAACGAGTGCAGGAGATAAGTTTTACAATATTAAAGCATTAAAGCCTAATATGGCTTTTGATCATAATGCGTCTTTTGCAACCGCCTCGGCTGAGACCGGTGATTATTATCTAACGGATACAACATGGGCACCTGATACGAGTGAACAGTGCTTGCATGGCGTGGGTGATTATGGCGCTTATAATTGTGTGCCTGGCGTGTTAAAGCAGCTACAATTATATCTTGCCAATGTCAATAACAAGCCTAACCCCAAAACGCTTTTTATTTTATGGGCGGGAGGCAATGATTTTTATCAAAATATCGTACGTATTGCGTCAAACAATGGTCAAGCGCTTGCGCATCCGATTGATAATATCGTTAAAGCGGTAAAAATATTGATGCAACATGGTGTGCCTGTAGCAAATATCTACGTGCTTAATCTGCCTAATTTCTCGATGGTGCCGGCATTGACAAACTTAGTTGATGAACATATTCATAGTCATATTATGCGTCAAAGTATACTAACCATTATTTCATCCATTTCCCAAATGTATAACTTCAGTTTGCAAACTAATCTTGTGCTTCAGACTTTAGGTGAGTTCCCAGCCAATCATGTCTTTCCAATCGATCGACTGTTTTTAGATGTTTATTTTAATAAAGCCAATGTTTTGGCAAGTATTGGCATTACAAAACCTGTTGACTTAACCTGTGCTAAGGCGGAAGATTTGCCATATTGTAACGGCTATTTATTCTATAACGGTATGCACCCTACAACGATGGTGCATCGCTATTTAGCAAGTCAGCTGCTTCATTATATTCAGATGACCTAAAGCGCTCGAAGTCTTCACGTACTTCGGGTAATACACGTTGAATGCGTTGGGTTTCGGTGTTGATGAACACCCAATTGGTTTCAGCTTTGGCAACGATTTCACCACGCTGATTGATAAACTCATATTTGCGTAGTGCCGTTGAGCGCTTTATCTCATCAACCCACGTTCTAGCTTCAATGACCTCACCTAAGAAAACCTGTTTGATATAGTCAATAAAATGGGTTTTGGCAACCCATGTGCAATGGTTTTGGTGATAACGCTTGGTGTCCCAACCGCAGGCATCCGAATGCATCACGGCAATATCCTGCATCCATTTGATATAGACGATATTGCTGACATGTTGGTTGGCATCGATATGCTCCGCCATTACGTTAAAATATGTTTTGAATATTCGCATAAATTATTCCTTTAAAGGCAAAACTCCATATAGTCTAGTGATTATTATCGCTTGTTTGTTGAGTGATTTCCTGTTTATCTACTTGACGCAAAATACTGCCAGAAATACCAGCTGCTTCAACTTTGTGTTTGATGACATCACCATCACGCTTATTATAGACAGGTCCCACATCCAAGCGATACCAATCGCCTACTTTTTTAATGGTTGGCTTAAGACCTGCCAAAATAAGCTTAGCACGCGTGGCATTGGCATCACTTTGATTGCGATATGAACCAACTTGCAGCATATAGGTATAGCGATATTGCTTTAGTTTGTCAGGGTTAGCATCGACTTGTACGGTCTTGTTAGTCAGTGTGTTATAAAAAGTAAACGTTAAAGGCTGATCGTCATCTTTTTTGTTGTCAGTTTTGCTGTCATTTACTTTTTTGCTGTTTGTTGCAGCGGTCTCTTTTGCTTCTTTTGCTTCTTTTACACTGTTCTCATTCGCTGGAGGCACGCTAACGCCAGAGGTGTTGGCAGGTTGATGTGCTTCTTGAGTTGACTTACTGTCTGCTATGGCATTATCTTGTTTTTGATTGTTTTGCCCTTTAGTCTCACTGGCATTAACAGCTGTTTTGGGTGAGACATTTACCGTTTGTGCAGTCGTTGTTGCGGTGGCATCTTTGGATTCATTACCCCAATAAAAGCTAACAATAAAAGCAATAATCAATACGAGTAACAAAAGTGCGAGAATGATTTTCCTGATGGCTAATGAGGATTGCGTACGAGGCTTGTTATCTGCGGTACTCTTTTTACTTTTTTTATTGCTTTTAGCAGTAGTTGATGAGTTGTTTTTAGCAAAATCACGCATTGTAGAGAAGCTTGCCTTTTATTTATGGATTGTTTTTTAAAGGTATGCTAGAGATTTTAATAAGAACTTGCCAAAGTATAAAGTAGGTTTGTGCACTTTATCTGATTAACTGATTGCGTTTATAGCGTTTTACGTTAGAGTGATGCAAAAAGGTATTTAATGATATCAAGTGATGGAAGTACAAAAAAAGCATGTAAATATTAAACTGTTAGATGGTGACGGTGGCGCTAAAGAAATCACCGAAAAAGATATTCCCTCAGTTATGGCGGCATCATCTGGCATTATCTGGCTGCATCTGGATTTAACGCAAGCGGCTGATTTTTTAAATGAATATCAAGTGATTCCTGAAAAAATCATCGATATGCTATGTGCCAAAGAAACCAGACCACGCATTTTGGTGCTTGATAATGGCATGTTGGCAACTTTTCGCGCGATTAATCTTAATAAGGGGCAGAAGCCTGAAGATATGACATCGATCCGCATGTGGTTAAGCGAGCACTTAATTATTACCGTCAAACGTCGAGAACTACACTCGATTGCGGAGATTAACAATATGCTACGCTCAAATGCGGGACCCTGTGCGACAAGCGAGTTTTTGAATATTTTATTGATGCATATTACCGAGCATACCGATCAGCTGGTTGATAGCTATGATGGTAAACTCGATGACATCGAGCTTCTGATTAAGAAGGAGCGATCGATTGAGTTATCCGATAAGGTCAATGCGATTTGTAAAAAGGTCATTAAAATCAGACGCTATATTTTGCCGCAGCGCGAAGCGATATTGGCCATTTCAGCGAATAAACTGTCATGGCTAAGTGATGAGGACGTCTTTGAATTAAGACAAGTACTCGATGCGAATATGCGTCTATTGGAAGATTTGGATGCGATGAAAGATAGAAGCTTAATTATCCAAAATGAAATTCATGCCTATGAGCAAACACAGATGAATCAGCGTATGTATATCTTATCGATGATTAGTGTGGTTTTTATCCCATTAGGGTTTATCACCGGTCTTTTGGGTATTAATGTTGCCGGGATTCCAGGGGCTGAATCGCATTATGGCTTTATTATTGTCTGCTCCATACTTGCGTTGATTATGGTGGGTTATATTGCCATTATGCGTAAAATACGTTGGATTTGATTGACTTTGATTTTTTCTGTACCACTAGCGTCAATCCTTGTTAAAATGCGTCGAAGTTTAATCAATAGAGTCATTTTAAATGTCAGTTATTAAAGTAGAAGATTTCATTCAAAGTGTTGCCGATGGATTGCAATTTATTTCTTATTATCACCCTAAAGACTTTGTGCAAGCGATGTATCGCGCTTATGAGTATGAAGCATCAAAGCCAGCAAAAGATGCGATTGGTCAGATTTTGATAAACTCACGCATGGCAGCTTATGGTCATCGCCCGATTTGTCAGGATACCGGTATGGTCTGTGCCTTTGTTAAAGTCGGGATGGAGGCAAAGCTTGATCGCACTGATCGCACGATTACTGAACTTGTCAATGAAGGCGTGCGTCGCGCGTATTTAAATGCCGATAATCCGCTTCGAGCATCCATGGTCAATCCACCACATGGCGCGCGTAAAAATACCAAAGACAATACCCCTGCAATTGTACATATTGATATGGTATCAGGATCTAATATCGAGGTTGAATTAGCAGCTAAAGGCGGTGGTTCTGAATTTAAATCAAAGTTTAAAGTCCTAAACCCCAGTGATAGCATTGTTGATTGGGTGCTTGAGATGTTGCCAACAATGGGTGCGGGTTGGTGTCCGCCGGGTATTATCGGTATTGGTATTGGTGGCACAGCGGAAAAGGCGATGCTATTAGCCAAAGAGTCATTAGGTGAAGAGATTGATATGCATGAGATTCTTGAGCGTGGTGCGCAGACTGAGCTTGAGAAATTACGTGTTGAGCTTTATCACAGAATCAATGATCTAGGCATTGGTGCGCAAGGCTTGGGCGGATTGACAACGGTACTTGATGTCAAAATCCATGAATACCCAACGCATGCAGCATGTAAACCTGTGGCACTCATTCCAAATTGCGCAGCAACGCGCCATGTGCACTTTACCCTAGATGGCTCAGGTGTTGCGCAATTACCTGTACCAAAATTAGAAGATTGGCCTGAAATTACTGAAACTAATAAATCACAAGTGCGTCGCGTCGATTTAAATACCTTAACGCAAGCCGATATTGAAAATTTAAAACCAGGTGAAACATTACTATTAAATGGCAAGTTATTAACAGGTCGTGATGCCGCACATAAGCGTATTATGGATATGGTGAAAAATGGCGAGCCATTGCCAGTTGATTTAAAAGGTAAATTTATTTATTACGTGGGACCAGTTGATCCTGTGGGTGATGAGGTGGTCGGTCCTGCGGGTCCTACAACGGCAACGCGGATGGATAAGTTTACTGATTTTATGTTGAGTGAAGTTGGTATTGCCGGCATGGTCGGTAAAGCCGAGCGTGGTCAGGCAACGATTGATTCTATCAAAAAACATAAAGCCGTTTATTTAATGGCAGTTGGTGGAGCGGCTTATCTTATCTCTAAATCGATTCGTAAGGCTCGTGTTATTGGATTTGAAGATCTGGGAATGGAGGCAATTTATGAGTTTGAAGTTGAGGATATGCCAGTAACTGTTGCTGTTGATAGTCAAGGCACTTCAGTGCACCAAACAGGTCCCAAAGAATGGAAAGTGAAAATTGCTGAGATGAAACTATAGTCACCTATCAGCACTATTTCTCGTTCCCTGAGCAAAGTCGAAGGGGGAATGCTGATACGAGATGGCTTCGACTAGCGCTCAGCCAACGACTCTACATGGAAGAAAGATAAAGAAGCAGAAATAGCAAAATAATGACAAAAGCATAATGAGTTAATTACCCCTCACCCGCGCAGCTTAGGCTGCACGACCTCTCCCTCAAGGGGAGAGGTAAAAATATGCAAATATTTCCCAAGCAATAATACTGTTTGTCCCCTGAGCTAAGTCGAAGGGGTAATGCTTAATAAGAAATGGCGCTCAGCCAACGACTGCATGTGAAAGGCGATCAGGAGAAATGCTTATAACTGAAAGGAAAAACAGAAAATAGGGTAGTCGCTACCCTATGAACTGGTCAGGAAGCACGGTGTCTTTGAATGTTAAGGCGCTAAGTAGCAACGCCAATATAGTGATTAAGATTGCTAAAGCTAACCCAAGTAATAGTAATGAAACATGGTTTAATGTCTATGTTGATAATAAGCTAGCAAAAGTTGCACGCACTTCACTGCTTCAGACGCCTACTAGTGCCATTAAACTCGATAACACATCAGCCACGGATGTTGATATTGATCTAAGTCTGGATTCAACGCTAGATTTATCAAAAGCGCATAATATCAAATTGGTTCAATTAAATGAGGCGGATGCAAAGCAGACACCATTCTTTTACTCGCCTTTCTATGTGCAGTCGGTAACGTTAAATAATGCTGAGTTAGTTGAGAAGTATGCTGATCTTAAGAAAATTGTGTTTTATGGTGACTCGATTACAGCAGGCTTTCAAGATAGTAATAATGATGGTGGTGCAAGTGGCAATATTGGCTATGCAAATATTGCAATCTCTTATGCCTTTCAAAGCGTTGAACGATTAAATGCACAGGGTTGGCATATTGATCCAAGCTTTATTGCGCTCTCAGGAATATCATTAACACCAGGCTCCTATTGGGGGCATTCTACCATGTTTACATATTATGACAGCAGTAGCTATAACACCGATCAGCACAATAAGCCAATCACTAGCGAGAATGCCGATATTGTTGTGATTAATCTTGGCACCAATGACACCTTTGTTGCCGACCAAAGTAAATATCAACAAGCATTGCAGCAATTTGTTGAGAAAGTGCAAGCATTAAATTCACATGCCAAAATTGTGTTGGACTTATGGGGATTTCGTCCTGACTATGTGCCGATGTATCAGCAGTATTGGCAGGCAGAGGCAAATATCGCAGGACAATGTGCAACGCCTAAAAATCTCAATTTTAATGGAAAAACAATAAGCTGCTTTGTTGATCGTCGCTTACCAAGTGATGGCTCAGGTAGTGGGCATCCAACAAAGGCTTATGCTTATCAACATGCACAAGCTTTATCGGCTTATCTAAATAATATTCTTAAGGCTGAAAAACCTGTTGATGTATCACACAAATACAGCTGTCCTCAATCATTGCATATTGGCGCTTACATTCTTGATCATAATCACAAGCCATTAAATGGTTGGGGTGCCTATCTTGGGACTCTGGCAGTTGATAAAAATACTTTAAGTTGCAGTAATACGGCAAAACAAGGTGTTAAAGCATGTATTGCTAGTGATCCAACTTATCCCAAGCTGGTGTGTTATGATCAACTTCACGATAGTTACTATCAGGCGGCAGGTTACTTAAACCAAAGCTGTAAAGCGGATCAAAATGGCTTAGCAGGTGATGGCTGTATACTAAACTACGCTCAATAACGGTTAGTAATGATGTATAAATAAGTTGCATTAGCTAGCACCTCGCCCCTTGTGGGATCGCTCGTGCAGCTTAAGCTGCACGGGTGAGGGGGGTAATTAAGGTTCAACTTATTCTTGGCTCATTACTTGGTCGCTGTGGTTGTATGTTTTCGAGAAAACCATGGTGTTGGATTAGCAAAAGTGCGTAACCTCAATTAGTTATACGCTCCGAAATCAAGTTGATATAATAACATTGTAGTAATGTGCACAGCTCTTGTTTTGAGTGTAAATCGAGCTTTAGTTTTATGGCATCAATCACTTTTTCAACGGTGCGTTCAGAGCGGCACAAATGGCTGGCAATGCGCTTGCTTTCCCAAGAAAACACTAAATATTTCAGATATTGCCCTTGTGTGGGTGTTAGATCGTGCATGACAATGAAGTCGTGGAAAAGATCATCATGCCTAAGCTCTGTTATTATGCTTCTGGTGTCATAGCTTGGGAAGTTTGGCGTCAGTTGTGGTGAATAAAAGTTATAAAATGCGATAATCATTTGTAGAAATGTTGCAAACCATGCACCGGTAATAAAGTCCTTATTGCTAGGGTTGGCAATTTGAAAGCAAAAAGCATCTTTATAGATATCCAAATCGTGTTCGATAACAACAGGCGTTGAGATTTCATATGGCGATGTTATTGCAATAAATGCCTTTTGATAATGAGGATTCATTAACTCAACGCGGTCATAGAAAGGATTGATGAGATTGCGATCGAGCATATGGTCATCAATATGTAGGTTTTGACGATAAAATTTTAGTGCCAACATTGGTTCTAATGTGACAATATTACGCTTCAAATCATTATGCGTGCGAATAAATGTAAAATTTAGAAGTTGCTCATTAGGCAGTGTTAAATGAAACATGCGTTTGATCGGCTGACTATATTTAATCGAAAGTTGACCGATTTCTTTGAATGTTTTTGCCTCAGTAATCCATTCTTCAAATTTTTTAATCAGAGGTGTGTTCCGAGTAGCGTTAAATAAAGCCATTTTAGGGGCTAATCACAACAGTTAATAGCAATGATATTGATCATACCTTTGATTGAATGGTTTATAAATCATTTTGGCTTGAGAAATGGTAATTTAATAAAAAAACGAGGGCGGTTTGCCGTGTGTGAATTTTTTAAAGGTGCTAATAAAAGCGCTATCGCTATGATAACCTAATGCTCGGGCAACGACAGATGTGCTTTGATGTTGCGGCAACAGCACCAAAGCATAGAGCATTTTGTACTGCTGTAGCCAGTAGGAAAATGACAGTCCCGTTTCTTTTTTGAAAATACGAGATAAATGGCGTGCGCTGAGATGCGCTTTTTGAGCGATAACTTCAATGGATACTGGTTGTGCTAGCTGCTTATCAATATAAGTGATTAAGTCACGCAGCAAAGGATGTGTTGGGAAACTTAAAGCATAGTTAGGAGCAGATTGATCATCACGCATAGCTTGTAGCAATGCTTGTGTGAAAACAGGTGCTACATCTTGACCTTGTTGATCAACCTTTAATATCAGCTGTTTAGTTAGTTCATCTGGTTTGCTAATGATAACCTCTGCGGGTAATAGTGGCATGTTTTGATCAAAGTACAGAATGATGCCATCGATATCCTGAGCGCATTCGATGCCATGAGTGATGCCTGATGGGATATAAATCGCAAAACCCGTGGGCACGATATAGACTTTATGACCGACGATAACCTTTAACACACCTTTTTGCATGTAGCTTAATTGTGCTTTATCATGTTGGTGTAATTTAGCCGTTGGCAAGCGGCTAATATCAATACTTAAAAGGTGTGCAAGCTGATTCATTATCTTATCTTAAATGAGTTAAGCCTTAGCAAAAATAATCAATAACAAACCAATAAAGTAGAAGATAAACATCCACAGCAAAAGTTTGTTAGCTGATTGCGGTGCATGCTTGAATTCGCGCCAAATAAAGACACCCCATAGAGCAGCAATCATCGTAGCACCTTGACCAAGCCCATAAGAAATGGCAGGTCCTGCAGTGCCTGCAGCAATAAAGTTCAAGCCTGTACCCAAGCCCCAAATGGCACCCCCTAAAATTCCAAAAATATGTGCTCTAAAGCTTCCTTTAAAGTATCCAGTGCCTTTAATGGGTTCGCCAATAAATGGCTTCTTCATCATCCATGTATTGATAATAAAGTTTGATAAAAATAAACCAATCGCAAAAATAACCGCGGCACTATAAGGTGTTAGTTTCCCCGCTTCAGGTGTATGGAAATTGGCAATCATCGATGCGGCAACGAAATAGTAAAATGTACCCATCAATGCGCCAGAGATTAGTGCAATAATGAGTCCTTTTTTAAATGCTGATTGTGTTAAGTGCGCTTTGAGTGTCTTATATGCCTTGGCATCAAGGATAATAGCAATAGCGACACAGATCACACCGATAGCTAAAACTAAGGCATTACCCAATGGATTGGCAATGTAATTAAGAATCACGCCAAGCACTAACGCAAGTCCAATAGCAACAGGGAAAGCCACTGCCATGCCAGCAATGTCAATGGCAGCAACGAGTAAGATATTAGCAAGATTAAAGACAATACCACCAATAAGCGCAAGTATAATCATATTGGTATTTGCCTGCGCCAGATCAACAAAAAAGCCACGTCCAATGCTGCCAGTGTTACCCAAAGTGATGGCAAGAATAAAGCTGATCAAGAGCACACCAATAGCATAATCCCAATAGAAATATTGAAACGCCCATTGTTTGCCTGTTGCTTTTTGAAGGTTTGCCCAAGATCCCCAACAAAGCATTGTGATAATACAAAATAAAATCGCCAGTCCGTAAGATTGCGCGAAAAACATAAGAAAACTCCTGTTAAATGATTGCTAAAACGCGCCAATGGTAGAGAAAATTAAATTAAAAAGATAGTGTTCTGTAAATTAAATACTGAAATGCTGTAAAATGGTTGATGGGCTAATGGCACTACCTTAAGAGGTAGCTTGTAAATATAGGCTTTGCAACGACGTTAAATCAATCATCCCTGATAAAATGGATTGCCACGCATCCATGCTCGCAATGACAGCCTCTGACTTGTCATCCGTAAGGCAAGATGGCGTGAGGAT
Organism: Cysteiniphilum sp. 19S12-1; assembly: GCF_052030685.1. Taxonomy (NCBI): domain Bacteria; kingdom Pseudomonadati; phylum Pseudomonadota; class Gammaproteobacteria; order Thiotrichales; family Fastidiosibacteraceae; genus Cysteiniphilum; species Cysteiniphilum sp. 19S12-1. The sequence goes on along the minus strand of NZ_JBQAJM010000004.1, from coordinate 72,142 downwards.
CCAATGCGGAACTGCCATGGATGGTTAGTTATTCTCCTAAAAGTAGTGCCATTAGTTTATGGGCGGTATAATATATAACTATGTTAGGGAGGATTTAGATGTATCAAGTGGAATTAGATATGCCAAAAGGATCAAATAAAGAAGCAGAAAAAGCTGAAGAAATGAGGTATCAGATTGCATTTATTGGTGACTTAAAACCTATATTTGCCAAACCTTTTGAAACACTCAAGCGCGATCCAAATATGAAATCGGGGGACAATTATCGCCACCGTGCGTTTGCTGTGGGTGATATTTTGCAGGGTGAGATTAGTGTGAGTAAGCATAGTGAAGTGTTTCACCAATCAAAAAAACTCAATAAATATCAAGGTGGAATCGATCGAAATTTCCCATTAATCGAGATGGATATTGCCAAGAAAGTGGCTAGCGACATTATCATGGCGCATATCTATCCTAGACTGCCAGCATGTGATTATCATTTTGGTATTCATCAAATTCGTATTTATACTAATGATGAAGTAACGGGAAAGCCAGCTCCTGAGGGTGTGCATCAAGATGGCTTTGATTATGTCACGGTGGTTTGTGTTGATATGCAAAATATCACGGGAGGTAATTCGCTATTGGTTGATATTAGTAATCATCAACATATCCATGTAAATCAAGTGCTCAAAGAGGGCGAGATGTTTCTCTTTAATGATCGCAAATATGCACATTATGCCTCACCAATTGTCCCCTTATTACCGGGTAATGGGCATCGTGATGTGTTTGTGATTACTATGCAGATTAAAAAATAACAAAAAGATAAAAGGAAAAGCTATTTATGTTTGATGTAGATAATATACGCCAAGGCTTTCCTGCGTTGATTAAATCGAATCCGGCGATTTATTTTGATGGCCCAGGTGGCACGCAGGTAAGTTCTGCTGTGATGAGGGTAATGACGGAGTTTATGGCGGATGGTGTTGCGAATTTGGGTGGTTTTTATCAAAGTAGCATTAGCGCACAACAACAAATGGATCGAGCTCGTGAGGTAATGGCAGCGCTCATCAATGCAAACGATTCTAAAGAGATCAGCTTTGGGCAAAATATGACAACGATCACATGGGCATTATCACATGCAGTTGCTAATACTTGGTTGCCTAAGGATAACATTATTGTCAGTGAACTTGATCATGAGGCAAATATCAGTCCATGGCTTATCAAGGCAAAGGAGAGGGGTGTTAATGCCGAGATAATACCATTTGATCAAGATAGTTATACACTTGATCTTGATCGACTTGAAGCGATCTTGAAAAAGGGCAGGACAAAACTCATTGCGATAACGTTGGCATCTAATATTTGCGGTAGTATTACTGATATTACGCGAGTTAGTGCTTTGGCAAAACAGTATCGGGTTAAGCTATTTGTTGATGCAGTGCATTTTATTGCACATTATAAGGTTGACGTGCAAGTGATTGGTTGTGATTGGTTGGTATGCTCAGGTTATAAGTTCTCAGCGCCACATATCGGTATTTTGTATAGTAAATCACAAACAATGGTATCCATTAAACCCTACAAAATAGCGCCATCACCCGATATTTTGCCTTATGCGCTAGAAACCGGAACACAAAACTTTGAAGCATTGGCAGGTTTAGAAGCAGCCATTTATCACAAAGCTGCTTTGATCAATGAAAAAATGGCAAAGACGGATTTAAAGACAGCATTGACGTTAAGCATGTCAGCAATAGAAAAGCATGAATTAACGCTCAAATCTTATTTTTTGAAAAAACTTGAGGCACATCCGCACATCACGGTGCATGGCGTGGATTCTCAGGATAAGTTAACCAAGCGCACGCCAACATTTGCAATAACTGTTGCCGGTGTCAGTAATAGAGAATTAGCACAAGCCTTGGCTCAACATAATATTTGTGTCGGGTTTGGACATTTTTATGTGCCACGATTTATTGAAAAACTAGGTTTAGACCCAAGCGATGGTGTGCTGCGCATTGGTTTTGCTTATTACAATACTTTGGCTGAAATTGATTATTTATTTGATATTTTAGCTGAGACGATTAAGTTTAAATTAAATGATGAAGTCGTTTTGAGATGATTTCATATAAGACCGCATTATGACCTTGTGAGATATTCGCCATATAAAAGCAGAGATTTCTTAAATAAATTTCAGAGATCTCCTCTATCTTGCAGCCAGAGTATTTGAGAGAATAACTTTCGTGGCAGGACGCTACGGCTCAATAACACTCCCTCCCCTTTGTTACTAAGAGTTGATCACAAGGATGTTAAAACCCTCTTAAGGATATTCCAGTTAAATAATAAGCTTTATTGATGTATAAGAGATTTTTATTTTTAGCGATAGACCTTTTACATTTATGTCTAATATCTGCGGTAAGTAATAATGCACAAATAAGTTGAGTTTCAATTTCCCCTCACCCGCACAGCTTAAGCAGCACGACCTCTCCCACAAGGGCAGAGGTATTAGTTAGCGCAACTTATTCTTGATTTATTACTAAGTCGATTTAGTTATGGTTATTTTCGGGCGTTAGGCTAGCGTTATTACGCATTTTTGTTGCAAGCTTGTGAATGGTTGCTGGATAAAAAACATGTTCAAGTGATTTGATGGCTTGCTCTAGCGTTTCAGCGGTGTCAAAGGGTAAAACATCAATGCGTTTTTGCGCGATGATTTTACCACTATCCAAGTGTTCATCAACGTAGTGTATCGTGGTGCCGTGGATTGTGTCTTTGGCATCGATCACGCGTTGATGGGTATTTAAGCCTTTGTATTTAGGCAGTAGTGATGGGTGGATATTGATGATTTGCTGTGGAAATTTCTGGATAAAGTCAGGTGATAGAATACGCATAAATCCAGCTAAAATGATCAAGTCAGGATGAAATGGTTTAAGTAGCTCAGAGAGTAGCTGATCATATTCCTCTCGGGTTTGTTGTTTTTGCCTAGGTAAATATAAGCAGGGAATATTGTGATTAAGTGCGCGTGTGATGGACTCAGATGCCTTATCAGAAATGATCGCACTGATCTTTATATCATCTTCATTATGTAGCTGATCAATGATCGCTTGCAGATTTGAGCCATATCCTGACGATAGAACCACAAGTTTAAATATCGATTTATTTGCCATGGAAGTAGCTAACATGCGCTTGTTGTTGCTGCGATTGGCTTAAGTGACCAATTTCCCAAGCAGTTTCACCAAGTGCTTTAAGTGTTTCAAGCATCGCCTTTTTATCACTTTGTGCTACTGCCATTACAATGCCTGCACCACAGTTAAATGTTTTAAGCATCTCGCTTTGGCTAATATTGCCATTTTGTTGCAACCACTGGAAAATTGCAGGAAATTGCCAACTGTCTAAGTTGATATTTGCACAAGTGAAATCCGGCAATACGCGTGGAATATTCTCAGTAAAACCGCCACCTGTAATATGGCTTATCGCATGAATATCATATTGCTCAAGTAGTTTTAAGATCGTTTTGACATAAATGCGCGTTGGCGTTAATAACGTTTCGCCTAAGGTGCTTTGTTGAAAAGGCATATTTAAGTCAGCATTAACATGTTCAATGACCTTACGCACCAATGAGTAACCATTGGAGTGCACCCCTGATGAAGCAATTGCAATTAAGGCATCGTCTGCTTTGACCTTGTCACTTGAAATGATTTTATCTTTTTCAACAATGCCAACACAGAAGCCTGCAAGATCATATTCTTCACCTTGGTACATGCCAGGCATCTCAGCGGTCTCCCCGCCGACAAGAGCAGCACCTGATTGGCGACAACCCTCAGCAATGCCGGATATTACATCAGCTGCTTGATGAGCATCAAGCTTACCTGTGGCATAATAATCAAGGAAAAATAATGGCTCAGCGCCACCAACAATTAGATCGTTAACACACATTGCAACCAAATCAATACCAATGGTGCTATGATCGTTTAATTCAAAAGCAAGTTTTAACTTGGTGCCCACACCGTCAGTACCTGAGACTAACACGGGATTTTTATAACGATCCAAGGGGATTTCAAACAAAGCGCCAAAACCACCTAAGCCGCCTAATACTTCTTTGCGCATGGTGGATTTAGCTAACGGTTTGATTTTCTCGACAAGCAGGTTGCCTTCATCGATGCTCACTCCAGCATCTTGATAACTTAATGATTGATCACTCATGACTATGCGTAACTGTTAACCGCTGCAGTGGGCAAAGTATATACTGATCATGATTCATTTTACAGGGTTTTTTGCTGTGTAATCCTGTATAAATTAATGGTACTACCTTTAGGAGGATCACTAACCACCCATGGCAGCTTTGCATTAGATCCTCACGCCATCTCGGCTCAGGATGACAAATCAAGCGTGTCATTGCGAGCATGGATGCGTGGCAATCCATTTTATCAGGGATGGTAGGTTTAAGTTCGCTGCAAAGCCTATTCTGTCAGTGTGTACAGATACCCTTATAATGTTTAATCTTTGACATAGCTTAATGCTTCTTTAAAAGTGTGAACGCCTGCTTCGGGGCGAGTAGCATTTTCACTTAAAAATCGGCGATAAAGACGTGCGTTAGGGTAGCCGTTAAATAGATTAAGTGTGTGACGAGTAATATGATTAAGCTTGCGATCAGGCGCTTTTAGCTCTTCTTCAATATAGGGAATTAAATGCTCAGCAACGTCAAAAGGCGTAAGCTCATGGCTTGGTTCGTTATAAAAAAGCTGATCAACATCTTTAAATAACATCGGGTTGTGGTAAGCTTCGCGCCCAATCATCACACTATCGACATGTTGTAGATGTTGGTTGATGTCATCTAGGGTTGTTATGCCACCGTTAATGCCCATTAACTGATTGGGGAATGATTTTTTGATTTGATAAACGGTGTCATATTGTAAAGGCGGGATCGTGCGATTTTCTTTGGGGCTTAAGCCATTTAGCCAGCCTTTGCGCGCATGAATACAAATAAAATCAGCCTTAGCATCGACAATGCCTTGGATAAAGTAAATGAGTTCTTCAAAGCTATCTTTATCGTCAACACCGATGCGACACTTTACTGAAATAGGGATATTAACCGCGTGTTTTAAGGCATTAACACACTCGGCAACGAGCTCAGGTTTATACATCAAGGATAGTCCAAAATCACCACGTGAGACGCGATCACTTGGGCAGCCAACATTCAAATTGATTTCGCTATAACCTAAGTCTTCAGCAAGCTTAGCGCAAAATATGAGATCATTTGGATTGTTGCCACCTAATTGCAATGTCAGTGGATTTTCCTCTGGCGAGTACTGCAATAAACGCGCACGTGGTCCATGAATGATCGCATTAGCTGTAATCATCTCTGTGTAAAGCATTGTTTGTTTGGTAATTAAACGCATTAAATAACGATAATGCCGATCTGTCCAATCAATCATTGGTGCGATACAAAGTGTGCGATTGAGTTGTTGTGTCATTGGTGTTCTATTTATTCAAAAATTAAGAAGGCTATGGTAAAACATTCCCTGTAATTGTAAATGGAATTGGTGATTTATTTAATGCCGGAATGATTACCGCGTTTTTAAATATCTTTTAAAGGTTCTCATAAAAAATTTTAATAATACCATCCTCAAGCATGCGTGCTTTAATGCGTTGAGATCGTGTCAGATCATTTAGCATAATGGAAAAACTCAATAGATGGTTGTGTTTTGTTAACAGATAACCTGAAAGTGTCGAAACACCAGCTAATGTGCCAGTTTTGGCATGAACACGACCTTGCAATTTTCCGCCCATGCGATATGCCAATGTCCCATCTTCACCAGAGCTGGGTAGTGCGCTGTATAAACGCTTGCCAATGCTGCTATTATAGACATTGGTTAATAAGCTCACCATAAACTGAGGCGTTACCGAATCAAGCTTAGAAAGGCCTGAACCATCCTCCATATGCAACCCATCAGTATCCACCTTATACGTTTTGCGAATCAGTGATTCAACCGCTTTGGTACCAACATTGTTGCTGCCGTGACCGGCCTGTTTATAACCCACTGTGCGCATAAAGCTCTCGGCATAGAGGTTATCAGACTTTAAGAGCATATGGGTAAGCAAAGTGTCGATAGAGTCAGATGAAACACTGGCAACTTCAATTAAGCTTGATTTACTAGGCAAGTTGCCAAATAAAGTATTGCCACGGTGTTTAATACCAATTTGTGAGATAAAGTCATTAATCGTATCTTTTGTTTTCAGGGCCGGATTTGCAATCGCAAGACTAAGATAAGTCTCAGCTTTCGCCGGAATGCAGCCCGAAAGATTAAGGACATTATTTCGAGTCATATCTATATCGAACTTACATTTGCCACGATTTTTAGCTGTTGCTAAGCGAGTTGTGTTGTTAATCGTAATATTGCTGGTATTAGCAATTTTTTTGACTTTGGTATTCGTGCCGCTAGTGTTGATAAGTTTGATTACAACGCAGTTTTTATTCATATTTAAACTAGAAGCTGGGGCTGCAAAACAGTAGGGCGTATCATTTTTAGACCAGCCATTAGGTACATAATCTCCGGTAAAGTGGTTAGCGATTAAAACAATATCACCATTAACACGTTTGATACCATGTTGTTTGGTTTGCGAGATCAGGTTATATAAAGTCGCACCGGTAAGACTTGGGTCTCCTGTGAACTCGATGTACAAGTTGCCATTTAAAGTACCATTGTTATATTGTGATTTTTTGTAGAAAACAGATGTTGTAAATTGGAAGTTTTTAGGCAGTGCCGTTAACGCCGCAATTGCTGTAAAAACTTTGTTGTTACTTGCCGGTGTAAAGGGTCTATCTTTGGCATATTGATAAAGCAGCTTTCCAGAGTTAACACGCTCAACGGCAATGCCGATAGAGGCGTCGGATAAGCGGTACATCTTAACAAGTGACTGGATTTCGCTGCGCACGGAAGCATGCGCAAATGTAATGGTGCTGATTAAGGCACAACTAAGTAGTAAAATAAATTTTTTCACAATGAACGCTATTTAAAACTATCGATTTTTAACGATGTCGTTGATAATACCAACTTTTGGAAGCAAATGTCATCACTGAACTGGCATATAGTAATGAATCAAAAATAAGTTACGTCAGCGAATACCTCTCCCCTTGTGGGAGAGGTCGCACAGCTTAAGCTGTACGGGTGAGGGGAGTAATTGAAGCTCAACTTATTTTTGAATTATTACATACCGTTTGTAAATTATTTTACGGTGTTGTGTCGAAGAGGTTTTTGATGCTTTGGATGTTTTTGGGTGGTATATATGTATAAACTGAAACTAACGGAAGTCGTCTTGGACGTTTATCTTGGTGTCTATGATTTTGAGCAAGCGCAACTACAACAAGTTAAACTGGATTTGATTATTAGCTATCACAAAGCACCAAAAGGGTGTCTTAGTGATGATCTTAATGAGACAATTTGCTATGCGACACTTAATGAATTGTTATTGAAAACAGCACGGCAAAAGCGCTATCAATTAATCGAGCATTTAGCGCAATCGTTGCTTGATGTGCTAACAGAGATGCTTGAAGCGTATAAAGTAGATATTTATCTTGAGCTACATAAAAAGCCGCCGCTAGATAATGTGGCATTGGCAAGCTTTTGTGTGGAGCATATATGTGCGAAGTAGTCTTGGGGCTAGGTAGCAATGTTGGGCGTAAGTTATCAAATTTGCGTCAAGCGGTTGATTTGATTGCAAAGCATATTGGTCGGGTGCAAAAAGTCTCCCCCATCTATCAGACCAAAGCACTTTTGCCACCTAATGCACCGTCAAGCTGGGATATTGATTATTATAATTTAGCCGTTTTGGTGCAAACACATCTAGAGCCTGAGGCGCTGTTAAGTGAAATAAAAAGTATTGAAATAGCAATAGGTCGCGATCCAGAGCACGCTTTTTGGTCGCCGCGTGAAATCGATATCGATATTTTATGTTGTGAAAATTTAAACTATCAAAGTGAGCACTTAACCATTCCGCATAAAGAACTACTTAAGCGTAACTTTGCCTTAAAACCTTTGTTGGATGTTTATCCTTACTGGCATCATCCTCAGTATACAAGTGGTTTATATCAATATATAAAAACAATGCCAATGCTTGAGATTGCACCTTTTACCTTAGCAGGTAGTCAAATGATGGCAATTGTTAATTTGTCGAATGATTCTTTCTCGCAACAAGGTGAACAGGTAGTGCCGCTTGAGCAATTTGAACAATATATTATTGAGCTTGTCAATGAAGGCGCTGAAGTCATTGATTTAGGGGCTGAGAGTACCAAGCCGGGTGTAGAACCAATAACAGCGGAAGTTTATTGGCAGAGGTTAAAGCCTTATTTGGAGATTGTTGAGGTGCTGGTTGATGCGCGAATTTTACCTGTTGATCTTAAGGTCAGCATTGATACCTATCATGCTGAGGTGGTAGCAAAGGCGCTAAATTATACTTGTGTCAATATTATTAATGATATTTATGGAATTGAGGCAAAAGCGATTGCCGATTTAATCAAGGATAAAGCTGTTGATTATATTTTTATGCATCAATTAGGTGTTGCCGGTGATCAGTATCTACCAACTGATCATGCTCCCGTGTCTGAAGTCATTGCTTTTGCTAAAGAGAAAACACAAACGCTTTTAGATGCTGGCATGCGCAAAGAAAAGCTGATTTTTGATATTGGGATTGGCTTTGGTAAAACATCACATCAAGCACAATGCTTACTTAAAGGTATTGCTGAAATTAAAGAAGCATTGGGCATTAAAATACTCGTCGGACATTCACGTAAATCATCTGTCATGCCATATGTTGCAAGTAAGGATAATGCTGAAAAGGATCTGGCGGCAGCAATGATTTCACGTGATTTGATGAAAAAAGGCGTTGATTATCTGCGTGTACATAATGTGCGATTAACCGCAATGGCGAAGCATATTTAATCGATGTAGGCACTGCATCTAGCAAATAGTTATGTTACACTTTTGCCCGCAAACATTATTAAATTTTGGAAGGCAGATGAATTCAAACATAACTCTTGCAAATGCTATTCGTTTTCTCTCAATGGACGCTGTACAGAAAGCAAAATCAGGACACCCGGGTATGCCGATGGGCATGGCAGATATCGCAACAGTACTGTGGCGTAAATATCTAAAACATAACCCTAAAAACCCACATTGGCTTAACCGTGATCGTTTTGTATTGTCAAATGGGCATGGTTCGATGTTGCTGTATTCTTTATTGCATTTGACGGGATATGATTTATCAATTGATGACTTAAAGAATTTCAGACAATTACACTCAAAAACCCCTGGACATCCCGAGTATGGTTACGCACCGGGTATTGAAACAACAACAGGTCCTTTGGGTCAAGGTATTGCAAATGCTGTTGGTATGGCATTGGCAGAAAAGCTATTAGCCGATAGCTATAATCAACCGGCACATGAGATTATCAATCATTTTACCTATGTGTTTATGGGTGACGGCTGTTTGATGGAAGGTGTGTCACATGAAGTCAGTTCCTTAGCAGGTACGTTGAAATTAGGCAAATTAATCGCTTTCTGGGATGATAATAGTATTTCGATCGATGGTGATGTTAAGGGGTGGTTCACCGAAGATGTTGCAAAGCGCTATGAAGCTTATGGTTGGCAGGTTATTACCCATGTCGATGGGCATGATTTTGATGCGATTGATGCCGCTATTACCAAAGCGCAAGCTGAAAGCTCAAAGCCAACATTGATCTGTTGTAAAACCAAGATTGGGCAAGGCTCACCAAATAAAGTAGGTAGCCATAGTGTGCATGGCGCACCTTTGGGTGATGAAGAAATTGCCAATACACGCAAAGCGCTTGATTGGCATCATGCACCTTTTGAGATTCCAAATGATATTTATGCAGATTGGTCAGGCATTGAAAAAGGATCAACGCTAGAACATAGCTGGAATGAACAGTTTGTTCAATATCAAAAAGCGTATCCTAATGAGTTTAACGAATTAAATGCACGTTTAACCAAGAGCCTACCTCAAGACTTTGGTGGATTGATTAATGACTATATCAATAAGTTACTCAATGACAAGCCAACAGTAGCAACGCGCAAAGCCTCACAGATGGCATTAGAAGAAATCTGCAAAGTATTACCCGATATGTTTGGTGGTTCAGCAGATTTAACAGGTTCTAACTTAACCAACTGGTCGGGTAGCAAATGGCTTAATAATCACGAAAAACATGCAAACTATCTATCCTATGGGGTGCGTGAATTTGGCATGGCAGCAATGATGAATGGCATGTCGCTTTATGGTGGCTTTAGACCGTATGGTGGTACTTTCTTGGTGTTTAGTGATTACGCACGAAATGCCATTCGTATGAGTGCGATTATGAAGCAGCCAGTGGTTTATGTGATGACACATGATTCAATTGGTTTGGGCGAAGATGGTCCAACACATCAACCCATTGAACACGTACCAAGCTTGCGGGTAATGCCTAATTTAAATGTATGGCGTCCGGCGGATGTCGTTGAAACAGCAATTGCGTGGCAATGTGCGGTTGAAGAGCAAAGCACACCATCATTATTAGCGCTTTCTCGCCAGAATTTACCCACTTTGGTGGCAAATAGCACACAAGCACAACTGGTTAAAAAAGGTGGTTATCTATTAAGAGAAACACAACACGCTGAGATTACTTTGATTGCAACAGGCTCTGAAGTCAGTATCATGTGTGATGCGGCAGAAGCATTGGCTAAAGAAGGTGTTGCTGTAAATGTTGTCTCTATGCCTTGCGTTGAAAAATTCATGCAACAAGATGATTTATATCAACAATCTGTGATAAAACAAAGTATTCCTGCAGTAGTCATGGAGGCAGCACAAGGTGATTTATGGTATCGTTTATTACCAAAAGCAGGCGGGGATGTGATTGGTTTAAATCATTTTGGTGAATCAGCACCAGCTGAAAAATTATATGAAGCATTTGGTTTGACAGCACAAAACGCTGTTGCTACAGCCAAAGTGCTTCTAAATAAAACAACGGTTGAAAGTTTATAAGTCATATATGGTGTGACTGGTTTAACAAAGGAGAAATAAAAGATGGCAATTAAAATTGCAATTAATGGTTATGGTCGTATTGGTCGTTGTGTATTACGTGCGATTTATGAAGCAGGTTTAACAAACGAGTTTAAAATCGTAGCCATTAATGATTTGGGAAGTCCTGAAGTCAATGTTCATTTAACAAAATATGACACAACACATGGTCGCTTCAACGCAGATGTTGCTTTAGAAAATAATGAAATGGTGATTAATAATGATCGCATTAAAATCTTAGCTGAGCGCAACCCAGCTGATCTTCCATGGAAAGATTTAGATATCGATGTGGTATTTGAATGTACGGGTTTATTTACATCAAAAGAGAAGTGTGGCGCTCATCTTCAAGCAGGTGCTAAAAAGGTTGTTATCTCGGCTCCAGGTGGTAAAGATGTCGATGCAACGGTTGTTTATGGTGTCAATCATGATGTATTAACTTCAGATATGACGGTTATTTCTAATGCGTCGTGCACAACCAACTGTTTGGCACCTGTAGCCAAAGTATTAAACGATAGTATCGGTATTCAAGAGGGTTTAATGACAACCATTCATGCTTATACCAATGATCAAAAAATCGTTGATAGCTATCATAAAGATCTGCATCGTGCACGTGCTGCAGCGCATAATATGATTCCAACTAAAACCGGTGCCGCGGCAGCTGTTGGTTTGGTGTTGCCTGATCTTAAGGGTCGTTTAGATGGTTTTGCAATGCGTGTGCCTACGATTAACGTATCGGTTGTTGATCTGACCTTTACTGCTAAGAAACATACGTCTGTAGAAGAAGTCAATGGTTTATTGAAAGCCGCTTCTGAAGCGGGCAACTTAAAAGGTGTATTGGGTTATAATATTGAACCATTAGTTTCTATGGATTTTAACCATAATCCACATCCATCGATTTTTGACGCTACACAAACGCGTGTGATTGGCAATTTGGTTAAAGTCCTTTCTTGGTATGACAATGAGTGGGGCTTCTCAAACCAGATGCTAAGAACGACAAAAGCATGGTTTGCGGCTAAGTAAGATAACTAAAAAAGTATTTAAGGCGTGAAGACGCCTTTTTTGTTTTTAAGGATTAATAATGAACTTTTTATCAATAACGGATGTGCCGTTAAAGGGCAAGAAAGTACTGATGCGCGTTGATTTCAACGTGCCAGTCAAAAATGGCAAAGTCACCAGTTTCGTGCGTATTGATGCTGCATTACCAACCATTAAATATGCGTTAGACCAAGGTGCCAGTGTGATATTGATGTCACACTTAGGGCGTCCTGAGGAAGGTGAATATAATAAGGAATATTCGCTTCAGCCTGTAGCTGAATGCTTAACACAAAAACTGGGTCAGCCGGTAAATCTTATCAAAGACTATCTTTCTGGTGTGAACGTCAATGCCGGTGATGTGGTGATCTGTGAAAATGTACGCTTTAACAAAGGTGAGAAAAAATCAGATGATGCATTATCACGTAAGCTTGCGAATTTATGTGATGTCTTTGTAATGGATGCCTTTGCAACAGCACACAGAGCGCAAGCTTCGACTTATGGTGTTGCCAAATACGCATCGATTGCCTGTGCGGGGCTTCTACTAACTGAAGAGTTAAATGCACTTAAAGCAGTACTGAAAAATCCGCAAAAGCCATTAGCAGCGATTGTTGGTGGATCAAAGGTATCAACCAAATTAACCGTGCTTGAGAACTTAATCGATCAGGTTGATCAATTGATTGTTGGTGGTGGTATTGCTAATACTTTCTTAGTCGCAGCAGGCTTTAATGTCGGCAATTCTTTGATAGAAGCAGACCTTGTTGATACAGCACGTGCTTTGATTGAAAAAGCCAAAGCAAAGGGCGCTGATATTCCGCTGCCTGTTGATGTGCGTGTTGCCAAAAGCTTTAGTGAAGAGGCTAAAGCTGAGATTAAAACGATCGAATCAATTGAACCGGATGATATGATTTTAGATATCGGTCCTTTGACAGAGGCAAAACTTGCAATAACGATTGCTAAATCCAAAACTATTTTATGGAATGGTCCTGTTGGTGTATTTGAATTCCCACAGTTTGAAGCAGGAACCAAAGCGATTGCCAAAGCAATTGCTGATTCAGATGCTTTTTCAGTTGCGGGCGGTGGAGATACTATTGCTGCTATTGAGAAGTTCAATATCAAAGATAAAGTGTCGTATATTTCAACCGCAGGTGGTGCCTTTTTAGAGTTTATTGAGGGCAAAACATTGCCTGGTGTTGAGGTATTATGCGAGCGTGCACAAGAGGTGAAAGCATGAGAAGAACAAAAATCTTAGCAACGATAGGACCTGCGAGCGAATCTAAAGAAGTGCTACGTAAAATGGTCGATGCTGGATTAAATGCCGTGCGTTGTAATTTCTCACATGGTACGGCAGATGATCACCGTAAACGTGTGCAACTGATTCGTGAAGTTGCTAAAGAAAAAGGTGTTTATATCGGTGTTTTAGCTGATTTGCAAGGCCCTAAGATTCGCGTGGCTAAGTTTAAAGACGGTAAAGTCATGCTAAAAAATGGGGATGCATTTATCCTTGATGCTGAAATGGATAAGGCTGCAGGCGATGAAAAGTCAGTTGGTATTGATTACAAAGAACTACCAAACGATGTTAAAAAAGGTGATGTCTTATTGTTAGATGATGGCAAAGTTGTATTAACAGTTGCTAAAGTTGAAGGTGCCAAAGTGCACTGTAAAGTGACTGTTGGTGGTAAGCTTTCAAATAATAAAGGCATTAACAAAAAAGGTGGTGGTTTAACCGCACCTGCGTTAACGGAAAAAGACAAAGAAGATATCAAAACAGCTGCAGCACTTGAGGTTGACTATGTGGCTGTTTCTTTTCCGCGCGATGCCAAAGATATGGAATATGCACGTAAATTATTGCAAGAGTCTGGCTCAGAAGCAGGTGTTGTTGCTAAGGTTGAGCGCACTGAGGCTGTGGCAAATATCGAAGAAATCATTAAAGCATCCGATGCAATAATGGTTGCTCGTGGCGATTTAGCCGTTGAGATTGGGGACGAGAATGTCCCAGCAGCTCAAAAGATGATTATCCGCTTAACGCGTGAATTGGATAAAGTGGTCATTACTGCAACGCAAATGATGGAATCAATGATTACAAGCTCAACACCAACACGTGCTGAAGTATCTGATGTGGCGAATGCGGTATTGGATGGCACTGATGTAGTGATGTTATCAGCCGAATCCGCAGCAGGTGATTATCCGGTTGAAACGGTCTCTGCAATGTCACGTGTATGTGAAGCAGCTGAAAATAGCAACTTGGTGCATATCGTCTCTAAGGATAATGTAACGCGACATCACGATCGTGTCGATGAAGCAGTGGCTAGTGCGGCTGTGTATTTAGCAAATCATGTCGATGCTAAAGCGATTATTTCATTAACTGAATCAGGTTCAACGGCATTGTGGATGTCGCGAATTAATACGCATTTGCCGATTTATGCGTTATCACGTAATCGTATGACTTTGGGTAAAATGACGCTTTATCGTGGGGTCGTGCCAATTGAGTTTGATTCAACACGTATGGCGCGCTTTTATGTTAATCGTGAAGCATCACTTGAGCTTGAAAAGCGTGGCATTGTCAAACCAGGTGAGTGGATGGTATTAACCAGTGGTGATCACATGGGTGTTCATGGTGGCACCAATAAGATTAAGGTTATTCAAGCCGGCAATGTGGTATAAAAGTAATAGTTAAATACAGTTTTAAACACTTTCAAAAAACAAAGAGGGGAAAAAATGGCATTAGTATCATTACGTCAATTATTGGATCATGCAGCAGAACATCGTTATGGCATCCCTGCATTTAACGTGAACAATTTAGAGCAAATCCGTGCGGTAATGGAAGCGGCAAGCAAAGTCAAAGCACCGGTTATTCTTCAAGCGTCAGCAGGTGCTAGAAAATATGCAGGGGCGCCTTTTATTCGTCACTTAGTATTAGCTGCAATTGAAGAATACCCAGATATTCCAGTATGTATGCACCAAGATCATGGCACATCACCTGATGTGTGCCAGCGTTCTATTCAATTAGGCTTTTCATCGGTAATGATGGATGGTTCATTGAAATCAGATGGTAAAACACCAGCTGATTATGCGTATAATGTTGAAGTTACTAAGCGTACGGCTGAAATGGCGCATGCTTGTGGTGTATCCGTTGAGGGTGAGTTGGGTTGTTTGGGCTCATTAGAGACAGGGCAAGCTGGTGAAGAAGATGGTGTTGGAGCTGAAGGGACATTATCGCATGACCAAATGTTGACTGATCCGGAAGAAGCGGCACAGTTTGTTAAAGAAACCAAAGTGGATGCTTTAGCAATAGCAATTGGTACAAGTCATGGTGCGTATAAATTCACTAAACCACCAACAGGTGATGTCCTTGCGATCTCACGTGTAAAAGAGATTCATGCACGTATCCCTGATACACATTTGGTGATGCATGGTTCATCTTCTGTGCCACAAGATTGGCTTAACATTATCAATGAATATGGTGGTGATATGGGTGAAACCTATGGTGTGCCTGTCGCTGAAATTGTTGAAGCAATCAAATATGGTGTCAGAAAAGTCAATATTGATACGGATTTACGCATGGCTGCTACTGGTGCGATCCGTAAATTTATGGCGACACATCGTGCTGAGTTTGATCCGCGTAAATACAATGCGGTGGCTAAAGATGCAATGCGTGATATCTGTCAGGCGCGCTATGAAGCTTTTGGTGCTGCGGGCATGGCGGATAAAATCAAGCCAATTTCTTTAGAGCAAATGTATCAAATGTATCAAACAGGTGAGCTGGATCCGCGTATTAAATAATAACTAATCTTTATGCTCTTTGTTGATTAAAGCCAATGTGTTAGCAAAGTCCTTGGTCAATGCCTCTATATTTTGATACTTGTCATTACTAAATTTGGATTTTTTAGAAAATACGGTGTAATACGTTTTACTAAAAATCGGTGTCGGATGAATAACGATCCCTTCAAGCTTAATGTTTTTATCTAAATGTTCCACGACCTCTGCAATCGCTGGAATCAGTTGTACTTTGTTGATGATTAACATTCTTAAAGCTTGTTCTAAAGTATTATAAGTTTGTATATGTTTAGCATTGTCAGGTTTGGCAAGGCATTTTAATAATTGACTTGAATAGCTATTACCCTTAACCAAACCAATGGTGATATTAAGCTTATTAAGATCAGGACATAAATCAAAATAGTGTTTTTGATAGTTTTGGTTGGTAACCCAAGTGTAATTAACATGTGCTGTTGCTGCATCTGGGTAATAAGCATAAGGTTCGCGTGCTTTCTTCCTAGAGACCATAAAAGCACCATCCATTTTACCGAGTTTGACAAGTTGCCAACATTGCTTCCAAGGCATAATGTGAACCTGTGTTTCAATGCCTAGTTTTGTTAATGTCTTTTTATTCAACGTAACATCAGAACCAAGGACTGTGTTGTTATGTTTGTAGTCATAGGGAGGCCAAGGCTCGGCACAAAACTTCAGTGTTGAGTTATTTGCTTGTGCTTGGCTTAGTATGGGAATAGCGTAGATACCAAGAGATATGATTTTAAGAAATTGCTGAAATAATTGTTTAACTGCCATGTTATCTTTTCTTCCTGTTTAATGTGATGAGCAGCACCAACATTATCATTTATACGATTGGAAATCATCCATGATCACCGCATGTATTGAGATTTAATTTTGCACACCATCACAATTGTCGGCAAAGATGGCATTAACAAATTTATAGCCGTTAGCCGCGTCTTGGTTAATGCTCCAGCTCATCGCACCGCCAAATTGTGGATCATTAAAGACACTTGGAGTTTGGTATGCTTTGCATAGCTCACTATAGGCGCGATCTTTGTAAATACCATTGTAAACAGTGGCAAGACCTGCTGCAGTTTTATCAGAGGGTTGACCTGGAACAATTTTGGTGCTCTCTGGAATAATCTGCTTTAAGCGTACGTAGCTATTAACCACGAACTGAGGGTGCATTTGGTTGATGTTTGTTTCACTGGCACCATTGCATATTGAGCCGATTCCAAATTGGTCAATACAATAATGCCCTGTGTTGTACTCTTGAATGAAGATATAGTCAAACAAACCGGCAGAGACTGATTTTTCATAAATGCGCTGTGTTCCTGTGTTGACTAAATGTACTTCTCCGTTGTCAATTAGGTTAAACTGTGGCGCTGCAGTGATCACAAAATCAGGGTCAATTTGTTTAATGGCTTCGATTGTTGCATAGATATCAACTTCCATTTTCTTTTCATCGATGCCACCTAGATTTTCAAGGTCAAAATCAATACCATCAGCGCCTAGGGATTTGGCATATTGAACAATATTTTGTGCGACAAGTGCCGGATCTGCACCATTTGGTTTAAAAGTGTTATGTTCACCACCAACGGATAGGATAACATGCTTTAAATTACCAGTTTGTTTGGCTTGATCAATATCTTTTTTCATATTCTCTTGCCAGTTGCCACCATTTTGCCAATCAGCATAGATATTCCACGGTGAGTGCATGTCAACATCTGTTCCATCAACAACAGCAAAGGCCAATACGATTGTGTTATAACCTCGATCTACTGCCTCGCTAATTTTGATTTGCTTATTCCAGTTGGTCAGATAACCAACCATTAATGGCTCATCTGCTTTTGCTTGATATTGTAGCTTCCCATCACCTTGAATAACACCATCAACAATACTAATTGGCATGGCGCTGTATTTATAACTATCTCGAGTAAAGCTATCTGCTTTTATTTGGTAACTGCCAATACTTGGTACTTTGAATGTATTATTGCTTAGCTTTAAGTACTGTGCATCTGATTGATATTGATTGCCATTAGTACCAATGATTGATGCCTTAGGATATGCCGAAGGTGCTGAGCCATTAAAATCAACGTCAATAGTTAATGTGCTATAAGGAATTTCTTGCATATCGAACTGAATGTTTAGTTTGTAAGTACCTTTCTCTTTAGCATCAATAGTTGTTGTACTTAATTGTGCAACGTAAATATGGCCATCTTCAAAATCAATAACATCATCAACCGTAAAGCTATGCTCACCTTGGCTCAAGCCAATGGTTGCGCCTGAAAGTGGAATCATATGCAGCTTGTCACCAATCATTAAGGCAATTTGATGATCATCAGCAATGCCATGGGTATCACCGCTTATAGTGACGTTAAGATCAGCAACAATATGACCTTCGCATACTTGCCAGGCACTTGACGTGCCTGGTATATCATTTGTCCACCAAGTATCAGCAACTTGCCAAATCTTATCATCATGAAGTACGAAATCACCTTTACTATAGCCACCCCAATATCCGCTATCAGCACCTTTGTATGCTTGTGGGTTGGTGGGGATGTCACCTATACATTGCTCAGGTGTAGGCGTTGGTTCCGGTTGTGGGTCAGGATCAGGTGTTGGCTCAGGGTCTGGCGTTGGATCTGGACTTGGTGTGCCAGTTTCTTGCCAAGCAGCTTGCCACCAATGCTCAAACCCTGCAACACCTGGCTCATTATGCGACTGCGTGCACCAAGACCCACCAATACACTCATAGGTCTTGCCATTATTAGTCACGGTATCACCTGTTTGATAATTGGCGATATTCTCAGGATAAGTATAATGGGCACTATGCGCAATACCACCTAGTCCTGCACTCATAAGGCTAGCAATAACAATATTAGATAAGATTTTTTTATTTTTCATACGTTCCTCCGTAGATGGTTAAACTGTTTTGTTTTCGACAGGGAAAGCATAAGTTAAAAGATGTATTTAGGCGACAAAATGAGCATCAAGCGTTGTTATGAAGATATAAGATATGCTGATAATGGTTGTGTGGTTAACAAATGATGGGCTAAGTGTAATTAGGCTATGACCATATTTGTGACACCTTTGATTGTGTAAGCGTTGGCTGAGCTTAAGTCGAAGCCTCTATGGAGTGTGATTTTCCCAAGCTTACCCACTTCGATTGATACTCAGTGCACCGCTTCGACTTATGCTCAGGGAACGGTGAGCACTTGTTGATGAATATTTAGTCTTAGTCCGTACTATGAAAAGGGATATTCTATGCATAAATATTAGAAAATCGATGGCTTTTTTGATACTCTTTTTTAAGGAATTAGATTTGAAGATTAAGGAATCACAGATTATGTCAAAAGGTTGGTTGGCAGAGTATGTACAAAGTATTGAAAATAATACAGCATTCTGGGCAGAGAAAAGTCAGATTGTCGATTGGATAAGTCCATGGCAAACGGTTACTAGTGGCAGTTTTAAAGAAGGAAATATCAAATGGTTTGAAGAGGGCGAGTTAAATGCTTGCTATAACTGTGTTGATCGCCATTTGCAAAAGCATGCTAATAAAATAGCGTATTATTGGGAAGGTGATAACCCTGATCATACGAATGCGATAAGTTATCAAGCGCTTTATGAACAGGTGAATCGCTTTGCTAATGTGCTTAAATCAATCGGTGTGCAAAAAGGTGATGTGGTTTGTATCTACTTGCCAATGCTTATTGAAGCACCCATTGCCATGTTGGCATGTGCACGCATTGGTGCAATACATTCGGTTATTTTTGGTGGTTTTTCTCCAGTTGCTATTGCTGATAGGGTTAATGATGCTCAATCAAAATTTATTATTACGGCAGATGGCGGATTTAGAGGTGGTAAAACAGTTGCCCTTAAGGCAAATGTCGATGAAGCATTAAAACAATGTCCAAGTGTTAAAAAAGTCTTAGTTATCAAATATGCAAACAATCAAAGCAATTGGAATGAATCAATTGATGTTGACTACGAAACAGTTGCTGATACAGTGCCTGCCATCTGTCCTGTTGAACCAATGAAAGCAGAAGATCCGCTGTTTATCCTATACACGTCAGGGTCAACGGGTAAGCCTAAAGGTGTGGTGCATACCACGGGTGGTTATTTGGTTTATGCCGCGATTACACATAAACATATTTTTGATATTAAGGATAATGATATTTATTGGTGTACTGCGGATGTTGGTTGGATTACAGGGCATTCGTATGTTGTCTATGGACCGCTTGTTAATGCTGCTACGAGTGTGTTGTTTGAAGGCGTGCCAAGTTATCCTCAAAAATCACGTTTCTTTGATGTGGTTGATAAGTACAAAGTCAGTATTTTCTATACCGCACCGACGGCGATCCGTGCGCTACAAGCTGAAGGCGATGAAGCAGTATTGGGTGAAACTACGCGTGATTCTCTACGTATTTTAGGTAGTGTCGGTGAGCCAATTAATCGTGAAGCGTGGCACTGGTATCACGAACAAGTCGGCAAAGGACAATGCGCTATTGTTGATACGTGGTGGCAAACCGAAACCGGTGGTATTATGATTAGTCCTGATTTTAGTCATCAGCAGAAACCAGGTTCAGCAATGACACCATTTTGGGGTGTTGATGTGGCTATTTTAGATAAAACCTCAGCAAAAGAAGTCAAAGGAGCATTAGCAGCACATGATTATGGTGCATTGGTAATCAAAAAGCCGTGGCCTGGCATAATGCGGACTTTGTGGGGTGATCATGCGCGTTATATGCAAAGCTATTTTGATGTTTATCCAGAATATTATTTCCCCGGTGATGGTGCTTATCGTGATCAAGATAATCATTATTGGATTTCGGGGCGTTTAGATGATGTCATTAGTATTGCAGGCCACAGAATCGGGACGGCCGAGGTTGAAAGCGTGATTGACTCACATCCAGCAGTTGCTGAAACTGCGGTGGTTGGTATTCCTGATAGTATCAAGGGTGAGGTGATCTATGCATATATCACCTTGGAAAAGGGTATTCATCCGGATGACTCGCTTAAAAAAGATATTATTCAATGGGTGCGAAAAACCTATGGACCAATTGCCAGTATTAAGGTGATTCAATGGGCGCCAATGTTGCCAAAAACAAGATCAGGTAAAATTATGCGTCGCATCTTAAGAAAGATTGCACATTTTGAAGAGCAGCAGATTGGAGATACCTCGACTTTGGCAGATGAGCGTTGTGTTAAAGATTTAATTCTACACCGTGTAGACTATCGATAAACAGTTGGTGTAATAGTGTATATTAAGGATTTATGACAAGCTTTACTTTTAATCTTTGCCACTTCAGTGGTATGGCGCCGACACTTAATGCGGCAGGTGATTGGCAGAAGTGGCATAAAAACAAACAAAATTTGCCAAATTCAGGTGAGATTGCCACTACACATTTACCCGCCAATTTAAAGCGTCGATCAAGTTTGGGTGTCAAGCAGGCATTAGAAGTTGCTTTAGACTGTGTAGCGCAATCTAAAGAAAATCTCGCGATTGATTATACGGTGTTTGCATCACAACATGGTGAGATTAATCGCGTACAATCATTATTGAAGCAAGTTGCCCAAAAAGAGCTGTTATCCCCTATGGATTTTTCGCAATCGGTGCATAATACCGCATCTGGTCTTTTGTCATTATCTCAGGGCATCAAAACCAATATCAACTCGATTGCTGGCGGCAAAGATACATTCTTTATGGCTATTATTGAAGCGTTGACTTATTTACAGCTTAATCCGCATTCACAAGTATTACTGGTGATCTATGATGAGCCATTGGCAGTGTGCTATCAATCCTATGACTGTGATTACGATCAGCAATATGCTTGTGCTTTTATTATGGATAATTATGCCCATACAACAAAAGAGGGATTCATCTGTCGCTTGGACGTATTACCAAGCACAAAAGGTGAAACAAGGAAAGAAATAGCCGCACAAACCGCTGTCTTTCCGCCTGCTTTGATATTCTTAGCGTGGGCTTATGACGAGTTTGATAATAACCTCAGACAAGACAGTGCATTTTGGCAGTTTAATTGGTATAAAAATAGTAATAATTAGTGCACAGAAATAGATAGAGTTGGAGAAGGGGATATGACTCAAATGAAAAAAATAAAGCAAGTTGGCTTTATCGGTTGGCGCGGTATGGTTGGATCAGTGTTGCTTGAACGCATGCATGAAAATAATGACTTTGCGTCATTAAATCCTGTCTTCTTTAGCACATCACAAAAAGGGCAACAAGTGAACATACTTGGTGTTGGCGTTCAACGATTACAAGATGCCTATGCCATCGATAGCCTGATGCAAATGGAGATTATCGTGACATGCCAAGGCAGTGATTATACTGCCGAAGTGCTACCTAAACTGAGAGCCAACGGCTGGCAGGGTTATTGGATTGATGCGGCTTCACATCTGCGAATGGATGAGGAGAGTGTGGTTGTTTTAGACCCGATCAATCGTGATGTGATTGATCGGGCTTTAGCAAGTGGAGTTAAAAACTTTGTCGGTGGTAACTGCACCGTGAGTTTGATGATGTTAGCGATTCAAGGCTTGCTTCAAGAAGATCTCATTAATTGGATCTCAGTCATGAGCTATCAGGCGGTGTCTGGTGCCGGTGCTAAGGCAATGATTGAGCTGGTTAAGCAAATGTCTTTAGCTAATGATGTTGATATGGCAGATAGTCTCAAGCTTGAGCGTGAGATTCACACTAGAATCAATGCAAATGATTTTCCATGTACGGAGTTCTTGACCCCGATGGCATATAATATTCTACCATTTATTGATGCGCCATTAGCCAATGGTCAAAGCAAGGAAGAGTGGAAAGCGCAAGCAGAAATGAACAAGATTCTACAGCGACCATCAACCTTACCAATTGATGGCATTTGTGTACGTGTTCCTGTGTTGAGAGCGCATAGTCAAGCGCTGACGATTGAACTTAAACAGTCGATTGATTTGAAAGAAGTAGAGCAAAAACTCAAAAGTTCAAATGAATGGGTGCGTTTTGTTGACAATGATCCTAAGCAAACTGCGAAGCACCTAACACCGATGGCAGTGAGTAACACCTTGGATATTGCGGTGGGACGCTTGAAAAAGACTAATCTTTCAGATCGACATATTCAGCTTTTTACTGCAGGCGATCAACTGTTGTGGGGGGCGGCTGAGCCTTTAAGAAGAATGTTAAATATTTGTCTTGCCCACATTTAAATTGGCAGAGGTTGATAATTCAAACAGCGCTTGAATAAATTCACGCATTACCTTGTTGATCGGCTTATCTAAGTGATAGGCTAAGTAGGCAGTAAATCCTTTCATCGTCACTTTTTGTAAGTCATTAGTAGTGGCACCCTTGGCTTTTAATGCATCAACAATACGAACCAAGCGACCATCTTTAATTTCCTTTTGCAAGATAAAGTCAGGCAACCAGCCGATACCTAAATTGGCAACAATGGCTTTTTTGGCAACTTGTGCATTTGAAAAGATCGAGATATCGGTATTCTTGGGGACGGATTTGATGGTTTGCTCATAAAGTAGCGATTGCAGTTTAAGGGTGATAAAGGTTTGTTTGAAGATATTGTCAATGCTTAAGCTATTCAATAATTCATGATTATCGCTTGAGCATACTAGAGAGTTTTCTAAATTGCAGACTTTTTCATTGTAATATTTCTTATCCATAATATCACGTGAGGCAATAATTAAATCACCATCATAACGCTCATACAATGCAGTGTAATCAAGTGTTGTAAAGTTAATATTATAATTTAGTTTAGGGTGTGATTTTTTTACTTGCTTTAATATCTGGATAATCCACTCATCATAAATGGGAGAGACAACAAGGTTCAATTTATAGTCTTTGTTTTCATGTGATAAATGATATAGCAACTTTTTAAATGAGGCTTGAATTTCGCGCGCATAGGGCAGAAAACTTTCACCTTCAGCGGTTAATAGCGATTTGCGACCATTAAAATAAAAAAGCTTCTTGCCAACGTCCATTTCTAAACTTTTGATTTGTTTGGTGACCGCAGGTTGCGTTAAGTGGAGTAAGTTGGCTGCTTCAGTTAGGTTTTCTGTTTCAACCACTTGTAAAAATATTTGAATTTGTTTGTAGGTTAAGTTATACGCCATTTTGATTGATCTATACTGAGCTAAACTTGTGGTGTAAATGCATTATAAATAGCTTTCATACCCGTCGTAAATCATTTTGCGGTGTTTAATGTTGAAGAAATTTTTGATAGTTTTGGTCAATTGGATTGCGATGCGTATAGCTCAATTTCACCGAGTGTTTTTATGGGATATATTTAGGCTGTGTAGGTGCAGCAAGTCAGAAAACATCCATGTGAATCACGCTAGGGGGAGTGCGCTACTGCTTGTTTTTCCTGTCACCTACGGTAGCTAATACTATAGGGTTTAAATGCTTAATGCAAGCCGTTGATTTCTGATTAACCATGAGATATCAACGCATGCTTTGCAGAGATATAAGATAAATTTATAGGTTTTTGACTTAGGTTCTTTTTTTAAGTGATGTTTGAAAAATGAAAATAACAATAGAAAATCCAAGAGCTACCAAGAGGTATGATTTGTCGATCACGATGTCTATGCCTGCAGCCATTAACATCAAGCCTATAAGAATAAGTGAAGTCAAGGCAATTAATTTCAGTTGTAGTGAATGTGTTAATTTAATTAAAAATTGTGAAGCTAATAGCATGATGGCACATGAGGCTAAAATAGATGCGGCAATTACATAAATGTTGTTACTTAAGCCAATCGCAGTGATCACACTATCGATTGAAAAAACCGCATCGATTAAAATAATCTGGGCAATCGCGCTTAACATGTTTTTGGCAATCTGTGTTGAGACGGTTTTGGGGCGGTATAACAGGTAGATTTCGTGCAATGCTTTACACAACAAGAACAATCCACCGATGATTAAAATCATATCTTTGATGCTAATGCCATTACCAAAAATGGAAAAAACCGGCACTGTCCATTGCATGATGAAACTAATAAATATCAATGAGACGATACGCATCACTGCTGCCAATGAAATGGCAGTAATTTGCGCCTTACGTTGCTGGTGAAAGGGAAGCTTGGCAGTCACAAGATAAATAAACAGTAAATTATCAATCGCTAAAATAGTCTCAAGTGCGGTGATAGTTAAAAAGCTTGTAATAAGTTCCAGCGGAACGTCCAATCTAGGTATCCTCTTAAATGTATAATGACGACATAAATGATAAATGATAAATGATAAATGAATATGGCTTTAAATGTAAACTTGCTATGGCAATTATTTTTTAAGTTATTTTAACTTGTGTTTAGCAGTTGGCTTGTGGCAGACTTTGAAAGCGCAAGAATACAAAAATACAAATTCGATATACAGGAGAAATATAATGGAATTAGTTGCCGTAAATAAGGCAAGCAAAATAAGGATTGCCGTAAGCCTTTAAATTGCTACAATAGTTCTACGCATCACATGTGGAATTATTTTTATGTCTGAAACTATTATGTATCAAGAGGCGTTATCAGCGCCTTTTAAAGTTGCCGAGCAATTACAATATAATGCAAAGATTTGGCAAGAAGTGTGCGCTTATCTTAAAACTCATCAGCCGGCATTTGCAGCAACCGTTGCACGTGGCAGCTCGGATCATGCAGCAACTTATGCCAAGTATTTATTAGAAAGCAAAATGGGACTAATCACCGCATCGATTGCGCCGTCTATTTATACGATCTATCAAAGTCAAACAACTGTGACAAATAGCTTGTTTCTAGGTGTTTCGCAATCTGGTAAAAGTCCTGATTTAGTTCAATCATTCCTAAGCGTGAAAGATCAAGCAACCACTGTTGCCTTAGTTAATATCAAAGATTCACCGTTGGCGCATGCTGCGCGTTTTGTGGTTCCTCTTTTAGCAGGAGAAGAAAAGGCGGTTGCCGCAACTAAAAGCTATATTTGTGCGTTGACCGCGTTGGCACAATTTATCGCTATTTATACGGAAGATAAGGTGTTGCAAGAAGCGCTTAAGGCGTTGCCTGAATATTTGTCACTAGCGGCAAATCTTGATTGGCAAGTGGTGATTGACACGTTAAAAGATGAACAAGATGCCTATGTCATTGGACGCGGCTATGGCTATGCAATTGCTCAAGAAGCAGCTTTGAAACTTAAAGAAACGGCATGCTTACATTCCGAGCCATTTAGTTCGGCTGAAGTATTGCATGGTCCATTTGCTTTGATTAAAAAAACATTTCCAGCTTTGGTTTTTGCACAAAATGATGCATCCGCTAAAGGCACAATTGAATTAGCACAGAAAATGCATCAAATGGGTGCTAACGTGATGTTTGCAATGCCTGGATCACCACATGTTGATACGACGCATAATCTTAAGACAACCAAAAGCTTGCATCCATTATTGGATCCAATTTTATTGATTCAGAGCTTTTACACCATGGCAGCAAAGCTTGCTACGGCACGTGGTTTAAATCCAGATCAGCCAGAGAATCTCAATAAAGTGACACAGACGGTGTAAAGGATGCAAAGTTATCGAATAACGGGTGCTCAGATTGTCACTAAAGATGCTGTCCTAGAAGGTGAAATTGCCGTTGAGTGTGGCAAAATCATGGCCGTTGGTGAGGCACTCCCAGATTTTTCACATTTACCTGTAGTGGAATATAGCCAAAGTGATAGAGTGATTCCGGGATTTATCGATACACATATTCACGGCAGTTGTGGTTGTGATGTGATGGATGGTGAGATCGAATCCTTAAAAATGATTACATCATCTTTATACCGACAAGGTGTTACCTCGTTTTTGGCAACCACAATGACTCAAACTGAAACAGCAATTAGTAAGGCACTGAATAATGTTGCTGACTTTAATAAGGCGCATGCACATGGGCGGCACTTCGCCAATATCTTAGGTGTGCATCTAGAGGGTCCTTTTATTTCACCGGATAAAATCGGTGCGCAGAATCCTGAGTTTTTGCAGGAGTCTTCGATTGCTAAGCTTAAGAGCTGGCAGCAAAAGGCAAATAACCTTGTTAAAAAAATCACGCTTGCTCCGGAGATGTTAGGTGCTAATCATGTGATTGATTGGTGTGTCAATGAGCAAGTTATCGCTTCCATTGGGCACACCAATTGCACAGCAAAGCAAGCATTAACGGCAATTGATCGAGGCTGCTCACAAGCAACACATTTATTTAATGCAATGAGTGGAATCGATCATCGAAAACCAGGAGCTGCAACGGCTTTATTAATGTCAGAGGAGGTCGTTGCCGAGCTGATTGTTGATGGTGTGCATCTAGCACCTGAAATCGTTGATATGGTTTATCGCGTTAAAGGAGCTGATGGCATCCTTTTGGTTACTGATGCGATGTCAGCACAAGCCCATGGTGAGGGTGTATTTAACCTTGGTGGGCAGAAAGTGATTGTCAAAAATAATGAAGCACGGCTAGAAAATGGCGTATTAGCCGGTAGTGTGCTGACGATGAATAATGCATTAAAAAACATGCTCACCTATAGTGATTGCAGTTTGCCGGAAATTGTTAAAATGACGAGCTATAATGCGGCAAAGAGTCTTAATATGCATCATGATAAAGGTAATATCAAAAAAGGGGCTGATGCTGATTTGGTCGTTGTTGATAAACATTTTCAGATCAAGCAAGTATTTAAAGCATCATAATGAAAGTAGATGTTATTGTTATTGGGGCGGGTGCCTCAGGGCTTATGTGTGCCATTGAAGCGGCGAAAAGAGGGCGCAAAGCATTGGTTCTTGATCACGCTAATAAGGTCGGTAAAAAGATACTCATGTCAGGCGGCGGGCGCTGTAATTTTACGAATTATTATGTTGAGCCGACGCGCTTCTTATCACAAAATCCGCATTTTTGTAAGTCTGCCTTAACACGCTATACGCAGTGGGACTTTATTGCACTGGTTGACTCTTATCAGTTAAATTATCATGAGAAAACGTTAGGGCAGCTTTTCTGTGACGGAAAGTCACATGAGATCGTTGATATCCTGCTAAATGAATGCCGCAAATATCAGGTTGAAATTAAACTTAATACGACGGTTAATCAGGTTCGCCAATATGATCAAGATGCAATAATCAATTCTAGGTTTGATGTTAAAACAACAGCAGGTGATTATCATGCGCAATCTGTTGTTATTGCGACAGGGGGGCTCTCAATCCCAACAATGGGAGCCACAGGCTTTGGCTATGAGATCGCGCGCCAGTTTGGTCTTCAAGTGTTGCCAACCTCAGCAGCATTAGTGCCCTTTGTGCTTGGTGAGCATGATAAATTGAAATATGCCGAGCTCTCGGGTGTTTCTGTATTAGCTGAGGTAAGTTGTAACGAACAAAGCTTTCGTGAGAATTTACTGTTTACGCATCGTGGCTTAAGTGGACCTGTGATGCTACAGATCTCATCCTATTGGCAGTTGGGAGAATATTTGCACATCAACTTATTACCAGAAATAAACTCATTAAGTGAATTGCTTCATGTGCACAAAAAATCACAAGGTGGTACACTCTTAAAATCACTATTAGAAAATTACTTACCTAAAAGATTGTTGTTATTGTTTGTGGGTGAATCGTTACTTAATAAAAAGCTTGCTGATCTTTCTAATAGTGAGATTGAGCAGATGATGCAATGCTTACAATCATGGCAAATAAAACCGTGTGGTACGGAAGGCTATCGTACCGCTGAGGTCACCAAAGGTGGGGTGAGTTGTGATGAACTCTCTTCAAAAACAATGGAAACTCATAAAGTTAAAGGACTTTATTTTATTGGTGAAGTCGTTGATATCGCTGGATGGCTTGGTGGGTATAATTTTCAATGGGCATGGGCCTCAGGGTGGGCAGCGGGTCAATTTGTATAAAATTGATCTATAAGTAAGCAAGTTGGTTTAAATGCAATCATTACATAATCATTTCTTTACCTGATATATATTGTTACATATTTACAAGCTTTAAAAATGCCGCTATAGTCTGTCGTCTTGGGCGGCATGTGTTTGAAGAAAATAATGCTGTATTTTTAGACGTATATCTATGATAGTTGCCCATTAAAGGCGGTTTGTGGCACTGTGATATTTATACGGTAAACAAGTAATATAAATAATAGAATTTAAAGAGGGAAGAGGAATATGGGAGCAGAGTTCACACCAAAAAAATCAGGCGTATCACTATTAAGTGCTACCTTGTTAAGTGCCACGTGTATGGTTGGTTCAGGTTGGCTTTTTAGTGCACAATTAACTGCAAAAATCGCAGGTAACTGGGCATTTCTTGCATGGATTCTAGCCGCTGTTTTAGTCTTATTAGTTGGCTTATGTTTGGCAAAGGTTGTTGCTGTTTATCCAGTTCGTGGAGCAACAACACGATCAAGTGCGCTATCGCACAATGGTATCTTTGGTATGCCGTTTGCATTTGCTAACTGGTTTGGCATCATGGTGGTGATTGCCACTGAAGCACAAGCAACAACACAGTACTTGTCGGCAGCGATTGGATCTGATGCATTAATGCAGAATCACGTGCTCACTTATGGTGGTAAGTTTTTAGCTTTAGGCATTTTATTTGTCTACTTGATAGTGAACTTTTACGGCATCAAATTGTTAACACGAGTGAATAATGTCGTTACCGTGCTTAAGGTTTTCACCCCATTGTTTGCAATCGCTGTTTTTTTGATTGCCGCATTTGATCATTCAGGCTTAAGTAATAACTTTAATTTACCAACCAATAGTGATTATGGCTTTAGCAGTGCGGTGATGGCAATTATTGGTGCGGGATTAATTTATTCATTTAATGGTTTTCAGATCAGTGTTTCGTTCGCCAGTGAGATTAAAAATCCAAAGCGTAATGTGCCGTTGTCTATTATCTTGTCGATTGTTATTATTTTAATTGTCTATATGGGCTTACAGTATGCTTTTATGGCAGCGGTTCCCCATGAGCTTTTGGTTAAAAATGGTGGTTGGCAAGGAATGAATTTCTCATCACCATTATTGAATTTAGCAATGTTGTTAGGTTTGAATTTCTTAGCTATTTTGTTATTGGCTGATAGTGTGGTGAGTCCATCTGGCACGGGATACACCTATCTTGGCGCTTCATCACGTATGCTTTACGCAATGTCAGCAGAAGGACAAATGCCACGTTGGATTGCGAAGCTTGATCCGGTATACAACTTTTCAAAGCGCTCAATGATGATTAACTGGGTGTTAGCAGCGATTGTGTTATTTAATGCCGAGAGCTGGGCAGCGTTGATGGTTGTGGTAACTGGTTATCACGTTGTTGGATATATGGCGGCTCCCATTAGTATGGGGGCAATTGCGCCTAAAACACGTTGGTTAGGGTTAGTTGTCTTTGTTATTTTAGGACTTATCATGCTCACGATTCCAAGTCATGATTTACTATTGGTCAATGGCTCATTAACTATTTTGTTAATTATCTATGCTTTCGTACAGCACAAAGTTGGCGTGCAAAAACTATTATTGTTTATTCTGCCATTTATTGCTTACCTATGGTTGCTGTATATCGTGCCAAATATCTGGTTTGTTGCGGTCGTATCTGTCATTTTTTATATTTTAATTACAACTAAGTCTTATGTTGCTATGTGTAAAGAGCATGGTGATTTAAATCGAGTTATCGAAGATTAGTAGCGCTATGTAAGAAACCAAGAATAAGTTGCGTCAGCTAGTACCTCTCCCCTTGCGGGATTGCTGGTGCAGCTTAAGCTGCGCGGGTGAGGGGAGTAATTGAAGCTCAACTTATTTTTGAATTATTACTATACCGATTGTAATCATTTTGCGGCGTTTAATCCCTCTGCCATGTGGTTTATCCCTTTTGCAATACAAATGAGTACTTCATCTTCTTTAACAAAAGCAAGTGGCTCTTTGGTATATTGAATATCTCCTAAGATCAGTTGACAGCGACAGGTACCACAAACACCGTTACGACATTGAAAGTTAGCAGCAATGCCCTGTTGCTCAAGCCATTCGAGTATCGTTAATTCATTATTGTTAATCGTTATAATCTTATGATTAAGTTTGATCTGAATCATTGTTATAGTTCAAAGTCACTAAAGGCATTATCGGCAACGTTACTATCGATTTGTCCGACAAGGTACGAGCTAATCTCCGTTTCTTGGGGGGCGACTTGGACGTTATCAGAGTTAAGATAATGATTAATCCACGGTATTGGATTGCCTTTGGGGGAGGCAATATCATCGGTATTTAGTCCGACGGCTTGCATACGCTCTTTGGCTAAATAATCAATATATTGGCAAAGAATCTGTTCATTTAATCCCAAGATAGAGCCTTGTGAGAATAGATACTTTGCCCAAGCTTTTTCCTGCTCGATGGCTTCCTTAAAAATGGCTTGAGCTTGATCATGCAGACTATGTGCAATCTCGGTTAACTCCAGATCGCCATCTTTGCCCGAAAGAATGATGTTGATCATGTGTTGTGTGCTCGTTAAATGCACGGATTCATCGCGCGCAATCAGTTTCATAATTTTGCCACATCCTTCAAGCTTCTTCTGCTCAGAAAAGGCAAATGTGCAGGCAAAACTGACATAAAAGCGGATAGCCTCAAGAGCGTTAACAGCATGCAGAGCCAAGTAAAGTGCTTTTTTAATGCTGTGTTGACTTACTTCAATCGTTTGACCATCAATGTTATAGCTGCCAGTGCCTTGTGTTTGTAACAGTTGTGTTTGCAGAATTAGTTGATCGTAATAATGAGTAATGTTTTGTGCGCGCTTTCTGATCTCAGGGTTATCAACAATTCCATTAAATACAGGGCTTGGATCATCCATCAGTGAGCGCACCATATGTGTATAAGAGCGGCTATGAATGGTTTCAAAAAAGCTCCAGGTTTCAATCCATGTTTCAAGCTCAGGTAACGACACTAATGGCAAAAAGGCAATATTTGGACTACGTCCTTGTACTGAATCTAGCAAGGTTTGATACTGTAGGTTAGATAAGAAAATATGTTTCTCAATGGCGTTGAACTTTTGAAAGTCAACGCGATCGCGACTTAAATCAACCTCTTCAGGACGCCAGAAAAAAGACAGCTGTTTTTCAATTAAGCGTTCAAAAATCGGATGCTTTTGCTGATCAAAGCGTGAGACATTGACCGATGTACCAAAAAACATCGGTTCATGTAGTTGATTGTTTGAGGCTGTTTGAAAGGTCGAATAATGGTAAATCTGTGTCATATTAGTTTGTTATCCTTGTTAAGCATTATATTTTACAAGCGCCTGATTCACAGTCATCGATATCGGCTATTTCCACAGCATGATTAGTTGCTGCTTTGCTTTCCTTAGCGTGATCACGTGTATTGTGATAATAAAGTGTTTTTAAGCCATATTTGTAAGCGATTAATAAATCAGACATCAATGTATGCATTGGCACTTTATGATCATTAAATTTAAGTGGATCATAGTTGGTGTTGGCTGAAATTGATTGATCGATAAACTTCTGAATGATCGCACATAGTTGCAGATAACCAATATTATTCGGCATTTGCCATAATAGTTCATAGTGAGATTTTAAGCGTTGAATTTCAGGGACAACTTGCTTTAATACACCATCTTTACTTTGTTTGATCGAAACAAGCCCTCTTGGTGGCTCAATACCATTGGTGGCATTGGATATTTGCGACGAGGTTTCTGATGGCATGATTGCACTTAAGGTCGAGTTGCGTAAACCATGCTTTTGAATGCTTTGACGTAAGGCTTCCCAATCATATTGCAGTGAAAAGTCAGCAAATTCATCGATGCTTTTTTTGTAGTGATCAATCGGTAATAAGCCTTGGGCGTAGCTTGTTTCATTGAAGTATTTACAAGCACCTTTCTCTTGTGCCAACTGGTTAGACGCTTTAAGCAGATAATATTGAATAGCTTCAAAAGTTTGATGTGTTAATTTATTGGCACTGCCATCGCTGTATTTAACATGGTTTTTAGCCAAGTAATAGGCGAAGTTAATAACACCTACACCTAAACTACGACGCGCTTTTGCGGGAATCTCTGCTGATGTTAACGGATAGTTTTGATAATCCAATAGATGATCTAAAGCGCTAACAATTAAAGTCGATAAATACTCAAGTTCATTAAGCGAATCAAGTGCTCCTAAATTGAATGCGGATAAAGTGCACAGTGCAATTTCACCTTTGTCATCAAAAATATGTGCTAAAGGCTTGGTAGGGAGAGTGATCTCCATGCATAGATTAGATTGTTTAATTGGAGCAAGCTGTGCATTAAATGCTGAATGCGTATTACAATGATCAACGTTTTGAATATAAATACGTCCGGTTTGTGCGCGTTCCTGCATTAAAAGCGCGAAAAGCTCACTTGCTTTAAGTGTTTTTTTGCGGATTTTTGGCGTGTTTTCTGCAATGATATAAAGCTTCTCAAACTCATTTTGATCAGCAAAAAAAGCATCATATAAACCCGGTACATCACTTGGACTAAACAGTGTTATGTCTTTTTGCTCAATCAATCGTTGATACATCAAACGGTTGATCTGCACACCATAGTCTAAGTGGCGGATGCGGTTATCCTCGACACCACGGTTATTTTTAAGCACCAAGAGAGACTCAACCTCTAAGTGCCACATTGGGTAAAACAAAGTAGCCGCTCCACCACGCACACCCCCTTGTGAACATGATTTCACTGCGGTTTGGAAATATTTATAAAATGGGATGCAGCCAGTGTGTAGCGCTTCGCCTTGGCGAATCTCGCTACCTAATGCACGAATTTTGCCGGCATTAATGCCAATGCCAGCGCGTTGTGAGACATATTTGACAATCGCGGATGCGGAAGCATTGATTGAATCTAAACTATCATCAGTATCAATCAACACACATGAGCTAAATTGGCGTGTTGGTGTGCGTACCCCTGCCATAATTGGGGTGGGTAAAGACAACTTAAATTGACTAATCGCATCATAAAAATCAAGTACATATTGCATGCGTGTCTGCTTGTCATGTTGTGAAAATAAACAAGCACTGACAAGCATGTAAAGCATTTGTGGCGTCTCGTAGATCTTGCCAGTGACGCGATTTTGCACCAGATACTTGCCTTGCATTTGATTCACCGCAGCATAGGTGAAGTTCATATCACGCCAATGATCGATATGCGTATTCATTTGCTCAAATTCAGCCTTTGAGTAGTCATTAAGCAAATGCGCATCATATTTTTTTGCTTGGACGAGCATTTGCACATGATTGTATAAATGTGGTGGTTCAAATTCGCCATAAGCTAATTTGCGCAAGTGAAAAATCGCTAAGCGTGCTGCCATGTATTGATAATCAGGCGTCTCTTCAGAGATTAAATCAGCAGCGGTTTTGATAATAATCGCTTGAATATCAGCTGTTTTCATGCCCTCATACAACTGAATATGTGATTGCAACTCAACTTGGGAAACCGAGACATTCTCTAAGCCTTCAGCAGCCCATGTGATCACACGATGAATTTTATCCAGATTAACAGGTTCTAAACGTCCTGAGCGTTTGGTGACATTTACATTCATTTTTTATCCTCTATCCGCGATTAATTTAAACTAAGCAATCGGGAAGAAGGACATAAGTTAGCAAGAAATGTATCGCTATTGGTTTGTTGTTTATTAACCAATATCAAGTATCTCTACCATATGTGCGCTTTGTTCCACGAAAGCTTTTTTAACATATAAATTTATTAACCAATGGCAGATATTCGGGCTTATGGACGCGTCTACACTCCTACTAGATACCGCTTCCCAATTGTTTCAATCAGTGCATTTCAATGACTCCCAGAAAGTAAGAATCAATGTGTATCGTTCGTTTCCAATTACCGCTGCGGGCCAGCTCTGGAGTTACACCAGATTCCCTCTTGCGTTGTGTAAATTCACACAAACCATTAGTGATGTGTATACCGCCCATAAACCATTTTACAGCATTTCTGTCGTTGAATTTCTCGCGCCTTTGAGCGATTGAATTTTGCCAATAGTCCAAGCTATTACCTACAATTCAATCGCTCAAAGGCATCAAAAACTTCTTTGACACCGAACACCGCAAAATAATTTACGCGCGGTATAAGATCGGATTCTATCGTTTTTAGTGAGAAAAAGCGAAAGTTTTATTTGGTATTATTTGATGGCTATGACCATAAAATCATGAGTGTGCTAGCCTAAACGCATCATTGCAAGCACTTTAAAATAACATTTATAGGGTAAGCTTGCTATCAACTTGAGCATTCGCGTAAAGCGCTTTGGAAAATGTATTTCAAATCGACTTGTTCTTAGACCCTTTAAAATAGCGTTTGCTGCATCATTAGGTTCCATTAAGTTAGGCATTTTAAAGTTGTTTTTATCAGTTAACTTTGTTTTGACAAAGCCTGGGTTAATCAACTTGATATTAAAATTTTTATGCTCAGCTTTAAAGCTTTGAACTAAATTGATTACCGCGGCCTTTGTTGCAGCATAAGGCTGAGAATATGGCAGTCCCACATATCCAGCAACACTTGCGGTAACCGCTAACACACATGCTGGATTTTGCTTTAAATAGTCAAAAACACCCTCAATCAATACAAAAACAGATTTTAGATTAATAGTAATTGTCCTATCCACCAGTTCATTTGAGATATTTCCTATTTTGGCAGGCTCATAATACCCTGGGAAATATAGAATATAATCTGGTTTATGCTTGTTTAGCACTATTTGTATACTTTTATTAAAATTTAAATAATCTCCCACATCAAAAGCTTCGATATGAACTTCACTGCTAAGTTCGCGAGATAGCGTCTGAAGTTTGTCTTGATTTCTTGACGAGATGATTAGCTTTGTCTCTTGTTTATCAAGCAACCGAGTCACGGCCTTACCAATACCGTCACTGGCACCAATAATCCAAATCGTTTTATGGTGATACGGATTGGTTCTTTTCATCTTTGGGCAGTCCTTTTTTATGCATGAATAAAGTCAATGAGCCAACGGGTAAGCCAAATTTTTTGAAGTAGTTTTTATTGATCAAAACATCATTGTGCATTAGAAACATCCAATCATCAAATTTAAGTCGGTAGGTGCTATTGCCAACTTTGACATCCATCGTATATTGCCAGTTCATTGCATTACCTTGAACATGGATTTTAGCAATACCAATCACATCCTTTGTTTGTCCTTCATAATAATGGTCATTGATTTTCTTAATGGTCCAAATACGATGGTCTTTACTGCCATCATAATAGATCATATGTTCATCTAGCGTACATACACCATCTTTCCAACTGGCATCAGCAATAAAATCAAATTTCTTGACCACATTACCTTTCCAGTCCTCAATAATACCAGAACCCTCTATTCTCCCGTCAAGATAGGTCTGTAAATCAA
The DNA here is from genome assembly GCF_052030685.1 of Cysteiniphilum sp. 19S12-1. Lineage (NCBI taxonomy): Bacteria > Pseudomonadati > Pseudomonadota > Gammaproteobacteria > Thiotrichales > Fastidiosibacteraceae > Cysteiniphilum > Cysteiniphilum sp. 19S12-1. Next base: position 35,980 of record NZ_JBQAJM010000004.1, on the reverse strand, counting down.
GCTTGGGATTCTCATTTTTATAATACTCAATGCCGCTAGAGCAGCCTGATAATAAACTTATTGCCATAAAATACACTCCTAGTATGATTAGTTGTAATAATCGACATAACGCATTCACTTAACATCTCCTTCTTGTCGTCGGGCTTGCCAGATAAACAAACTGATTAATGCTGCCGCTTTGATTAAACAGGGCAGTAAACAGTACAACACCTTGATCAAAATAACGTTTGATAAATCAACCGTATTGACAGTTATCTGAACATCAAGCCACGGCAAAGTCACAATCGTTGCCAAGGCGAAACTAAATTTACCAATAAATGATAACAATGCATAATAACCATTGCCTAACGGATTTCTTTCTTTGGTATCGATCCATTGTGCTAGTAATAGATTGGGCAGAATGAGCTCAGCAGAAAAACATAACCCCGAAGTCAAGCTGATGATTGAGAATGCTAATATATCCCCTTGGTTTAGAAAAAAGGCACACATAAAAATAATGATGGCAATGATGATGGCATATATCCAAATACGCACTTCACCATAACGCAATGCCATTTTTCTCACAAAAGGAATAGCAATAATCGTGCCAAGAAAATATAAAAAAAGATAAAGCCCTGTATATTGTGGCATCTGCAAAACATAGCGACTATAAAAGGCGAGCATCACCGCAGGGATGGCAGATCCAAGAGCACTGATACTATAACTTAAGAATAAAAATTTTCCCTGTTGATTCATCTGCGCAAAATAGTACTTATAACCGTAACTCTTTTCAGATTTATCTTTTTTTATCGCATTATCTTGCTTATGGACAGCACGATACCATTGTAAGAACTTAATATTGGTAAAAATAATGATGACACTAAAAATCAAGCTATAAACAAAATAACTTGTTTGCACTGGTAATATAGTCATCAAAATAAAAGGCAAAATTGATGCCACTAACACACCTAGAATATTGAATAGCTCACGCAGACTAATAATATCTGCTTTTTCTTTTTGTCCTTTTTTCCAAAGTGCTCCTTCGGTATTGATAAATATCGTTAAATAGCTGTAGGCTAATGTTGACAGCAAAACACCAATTAACAGGTTGATCAATCGACTGCCTATCATAGGGTTGCATAACATATAAAACCCTAGAATAAAAAGAGCAACAATCACCATAAAGCTTTTCTTTTGCCACCGAGGAAAACGATCACAATACCAACCAATAAAGGGATCAATCAGCGCATCTAAAACACGTAATGCAAAAAGAGTAATACTTAACACAGTTAATGATAGATTAAAATAATTATGGTAATAATCAGGCAAGAAGATATAAATAGGAATACCGGCAAAAGCCACAGGAAAAACCATCAAGCTGTATTTAATATTAAGTGACTTCTGCATTTTCATAGTCATTCTAGCCCTCGCAATTGGCGTGATAATTCGAGGTTTTCTGATTGATCACTCAACCAGATAGCAAAAAATGACCTTGAGAAAGCTAACGAATCAATCTGACCTAAATATTTGCCTTGTCCTGTAAAAAACAAAGTCCTTTGTTTGCCATCAAAATAACCGATCAGACTCTGGTTTTCCTTGATATCTGGGAAGATATTTTGTAGCTGCTTTTGCCACTTTTTAAGATCATCATTGTTGTTTTTTGGTGTTTGCGATGCCATCTGATCCATCGTTTCTTCAATAATTGACTGAGCTGAAAAATCTCTTAAATAGGTAAGTTTAAGAAAAAAAGAACTTCGCCAACTAAAATCTTTGGTTGGTGCATAAAGGGCTGCATAATAAACATCCCAGAACCAATAAGTATAAAGAATCTGGCCGACTAATTGCGGATTTTGTTTTTCCACCTTGGAAAAAGAAGTAGTATTGGCATAAAGATGACCACAACAGAATATAAAAAGGCTTAATGCAAATAACAAAAATTGCCGATATAACTTAAGCATGTGCTATCTCAATTTGCACAACATCAGTGCGCTGACTGGTAAATGTTGCAATACACGATGCCAAGTAAAATTGCCACATCCGTTGAAAGCTCTCATCAAAGCCCATTGACGATAGCTCTTTATTCTTTTCATTGAATCGCTTAAGCCAATGCGAAATTGTCTTAGCATAATCTAGACCAAAAAATTTCTCACCAATGATTTTTAAGCCAGCTTTTTGTAGTTCGTTTTTAATAATCTGCATACTTGGTAGCATTCCTCCTGGAAAAATATAGGTCCTAATCATATCAGCACCTTTATCATAGTCTTTAAATAGATCATCAGCAATTAATATACTTTGTAACATGATTCGACCATTAGGTTTCAAGAGTGATTTCAATTTACTAAAATAAGTTGGCCAATAGGCTTTGCCTACCGCTTCTATCATTTCAATTGACACGATAATGTCATATTGTCCTTGTTGAATACGATAATCCTCCAATGCAATCAATGATTTATCATTTAATCTGTCTTGCGCATAATGCTGCTGCTCTTTCGATAAAGTAATGCCTTTGTAGTCATAGACACCGGTATTGAGTGCTTGTTCTGCAAAACCACCCCAACCACAGCCAATTTCTAATAGACTACCTTTTTGGGGTATTTTATCCAAGATATGCTGATATTTATTGTGCTGTGCCTCTACCAATGTCTGTGTTTGTTGATTAAAAATAGCTGATGAATAAGTCATTGATTCATCTAACCATAGTTGATAAAAATCATTACCCAAATCATAGTGTGCATGAATATTTTTCTTGCTTTGCTTTACAGTATTTCGTTTAGTCAAGTAGAGTAAGATAGATAGCTTGCGATAGAGAAAGCTTCCCTTAATATATCCATCAAGAATATTATCGTTATCAAGTGCAAAAATAAGCAAATCTTGCAAATTGGATGTTGACCAGTAAGCATCTCGGTAATCCTCGGCAAACCCGATATCGCCTTTGCGCGTTAAATTAGCGAGCACTCGCCAATCTTTTATCGCAATATCAGCTACTGTACCTGATATTGAGCCTTTGAAATGATGTGTTTCACCCTCTGGTAGCGTAATCGATAAGCTGCCTTTTTCAATATGTTGCAGTGATTGAATGAGTTTATTCCTTAAAATACGTTCAAACATTTATAACCTCACGAATATTTGTTTTTATTTTCTACTTGAGCTAAGGTAACCTTTTTTTCATAAGGTTTTGGCACTTGACGATAACCCACTTTTTTCGTCCATAATTTCAACGCCTGATAATGAATTAAAAGCATGACTTTTACTGTTAGAAAAGGCACTTTAACCATTGATTGTATAATTGTTGATGATTGCAAGCTTTTCGTTTCTCCTGTAACAGATGTTAAAAGTTGCAACACGTTTTCCTGATAATAGTAGATGTATATACGAATCTTGCCACAGTCAGTGACTTGAAAATTAAAGCGATAACTGCCAGTCCGATCATAAAATGGCGATACATGAAACATCTTTTTGGCATGAAACCATGTGTTAGCGTCTATGTGATCTAAATCATTAGCAATACATACATAGCAGTGTGATTGTTTGAATGTATTATTAACCTCGGCAATAACACCAATTAATTGACCCTGGTAAAATCCAAACCAAAAGCTCACTGGGTTAAATAAATAGCCATAAACACGTGGCATCGTCATTAAGTATAAACGATCAATCATGACATCATATTGAGCAAAAATATCCTTTGCCCATTGCTTGGATGAACTGCTATCACGATAACCATGATCTTTATCATAAAAACTTAAAAGATTAGGTTTGTTGACTGAGAAAAGGTTACTTGCACAATTGGGATCATCCATATCTAAGACCACATAATAAGCACGATAGCTAAACTTATTCACTTTGGGCTTAAAGCGTTTATGATGCACTTTGGCATTAAGCAACCCCGTTTTCATTAGTGCCATGGCGTATTAACTCCAAGCATTTTTGCCACTTCAACTGCGCTGAACATCCCATCTTCATGAAAGCCATATCTTAAATATGCTCCACAATAATACGTATTATTTTGCCCTTGAATAGCCATGAGTTTCTCTTGCGCGATAATAGCTGAACGATCAAACACCGGATGGCGAAAGACATGTTGGTCAACAATGGTATCCGCTTGAGGGAATATTGCTGGATTAATTGTCACAAAATAATCCTTTTCTGAGGTGAGTGACTGCAAATTATTCATCCAATAACTTAATGAGATAGATTGATCTGAATCAGATAAATAAACCCAGCTGGACCACGCTTTTTTTCTTTTTGGCATCAAGGTTTGATCACTATGCAAAACCATCTGATTATCTTGGTAGTTGATCGCGCCTAGATATTCACGCTCTTGTGTTGTAGGACTTTCTAACAGCTTAAGTACTTCATCCGAATGCGTGGCAAAAATCACTTTATCAAAGGCTTGCGTACTCTCGTGCTCATCTGTAATAACAACCTGATCTTGAGATCGTTTGACATAATTAGCGCCTGGTCTAAAGGTAACGTTGGCTGCATTAAGTTTATCAATGATTTTAGCAGTATATACTTTACTGCCGCCATCAACTGTATACCATTGAACAGGTGCATTGATATTTAACAATCCATGATTGTTAAAGAACCTTAAGAAGGTTATTGCCGGAAATTCATGCACTTGTCTTGAAGGAGTACTCCAAATCGATGCCCCCATTGGCAAGAGGTAGTAGTGACGAAAATACTCACCAACATGAATTGATTGTAGAAAATCAGCTAATGTGAGGTCATGATTTAAGTGACCATTTGCTAAAAATTTTTTAGCTGTCTTATTAAACTTAACAATATCTCGCAGCATCATCAAAAACTTAGGATTAAACAGTTGTCTTTTCTGAGCAAACAAACTCGAAAAGCGTTCACTACCATATTCAATCGCTCCATTATTAATAGATACTCCAAACGACATGCTACTTTTTTTGACCGGCACACCCAGCAATTCAAACAATGCAGTCAAATGTGGATAGGTCTGGTAATTAAAAACAATAAATCCAGTATCAATTGGTAAATGTGCTTTTGTAAGAACAGTTCGTGCATGTCCTCCGTAGTATCCATTTTTTTCATAAAGTGTAATATCAAAGTGATCTTTTAATAAAAAAGAAGCTGATAAGCCTGATATTCCACTACCAATAATTGCAATTTTTTCGATTTGCTTGTCCATTATTTTAAATAACCACCTTCTTTTAAAGTTTTAGTAGACCTCATCTATTGCAAAAACTCGTTTAAATCCTTCAAAAATCTCAATATAGCTAGATGGCAGTAGATCAATATCACCTGAATAGTTATCTTTTTTATACAGGCTAAGCGCTATATTGTTAACATTGGCTGATAATTTAGCCTCAAGTTGATTTAGATAAAAATCATCATGTCTCATATAGATTATTTTTATTGCTTCTTTTGGAAGCTCTAAGATCGAATCTGAAGACGATACGCCTGAACAGAAAAATATTTCATAACCATGTGCTGATAGAATATTAGCAATCATCAACCCATGCAAAACAAGTGGTTTAATCATAGCAGTACGATAACCAATGATATAAACCTTTTGTCTTTTGGTTTTCGTTTTTTCAATGATATTTCGATATAATCGAAGTATGATCATATCAATAATTTTCTCTTTGATCACTTCAGCATAATCAATATGTATAAAACTATCTTTATTAAGAGATTGCATCATTGCGGGGTGAATGATTTGTGCATATGACTCTGGTGAGTAGAGCGACATTAAGTCTTCAATTTCTTTAATGGATGCATCAATCCTATACTCTTTGATAAGCTTATTAAGCTTATCAAAGGATACCATGTGATGACTTTTTTTGTCTCTAACAACAATATGGCCATCATGTTCATTCAAAAGAGCAGGAACTTCTCTAATAGCATAGCCGTAGTTTAATAGTGTGATCGTCTTCTGGATGGTTTTAATATCCTCATCTGAGTATAAACGATGCCCTTTTTCAGTACGTTGTGGTGTAATAAGGTTATATCGTTTCTCCCACGCACGCAGCGTAATTGGCTTAACACCAGTTTTCTCTGATATATACCTAATTGGATAGAGTGATTCTGTCATTGCGTTGCCCCAGTAATTATTTTATCTATACATGAGTTGATAGAGTTATCGTTAAATCTAACATTATTCCCAAGCAAACAACTTGATATAGCAATGATAGGTTTCATTGAGGTACTACTTTTTCTTGTCATACTATACATGTTAGTCAAACAAAGATTATTTGTATAGCTTTAATTGTTAAATTCAAAATGATAGAATAATATATCTATACAAAATAGCTAAAACTTGGAGAGATTGACATGTCTTGGATGGAAATATTATCTCGTGTTCAATTTGCCTTTACCGTTAGTTTCCATATACTTTTCCCCGCATTTAGTATTGGTCTGTCAACTTTTCTCATGATATTTGAAGCAACATGGTTGATAACAAAAAAAGATAAATATTTAGCGCTTGTTAAATTTTGGACTAAAATATTTGCTTTGACTTTCGGTATGGGTGTTGTCTCGGGCATTGTTATGGAGTTTCAGTTTGGCACCAACTGGTCAGGCTTTGCAGAAAAAGTCGGTCCTGTTCTGGGTGCACTTTTTACCTATGAAGTGCTTACCGCATTTTTTATAGAGGCAGGTGCGTTAGGTATCATGATATTTGGCTGGGGAAGAGTTAATAAATATCTCCATTTTCTGTCGAATGTCGTTATATTTTTGGGTGTGACATTATCAGCTTTTTGGATTTTATCGGCCAACTCGTGGATGCAAACCCCAAGTGGTGTCAGTTATCTTGATGGTATATTTATCATTCACAGTTGGTATGAGGTCATTTTCAATCCATCAGTTATCCCACGCTATATTCATATGCTGATGGCAGCATATCTTAGTACCGCTTTTGTTATACTTGGTGTTGGCGCATATTATATGATTAAGGGAATTAATAAGCAGTTCTCACAGATATGTATTAAATTTTCGCTGATTAGTATTCTGCTTTTAAGTATAGGACAAGTGTTTGTTGGTGATGATGTTGGCCTTGAAGTACACAAACATCAACCACTTAAGACGGCAGCAATTGAAGGTGTATGGGATACACAAAAAGGCGCCCCTTTAGTGCTGTTTGCCTATCCTGACGCGAATCAAGAAAAAAACTTGTTTGCCATTGAAATACCTAAACTGGCTTCTTTGATTAATACCCATAAGCTTGATGGTCAGTTGATTGGCTTGAAAACCGTTAAAAAAGAAGACAGACCATTGGTTGCTCCTGTATTTTATAGCTTTCGGATAATGGTTGGGATTGGTTTATTAATGGTGTTAATAGGCATCATCGATTCTATCTTAGTAGCCAAAGGTAGCATTTTAAAAGCAACGCGATTTTTAAAAGTATGCGTTCTATGCTCACCCATTGGTTTTATTGCAATCATAGCAGGTTGGTTTACTGCCGAATTTGGTCGTCAGCCCTGGGTAGTATACGGTATGTTAAGAACTGAATATGCGGTCAGTGATCTAAGCTTTATTCAAGTTGCTATATCATTGTCACTGATTATTATTGTTTACTTTGTTATATTTGGCTTCTTTTATTTTCGCTACTTCAGTCGAATTATTAAGCAAGGTCCATCAGAACCTGGAACAGAAAGAATGCCATACGCCTACTTTCAATCCGTTGAAGAAAACATATCCAAAAAAGGAGATTAATGATGGACTATCTTGGTTTAAGTTGGCTTTTGATTATTGGCTTCGGTCTTTTAATGTACGTCATACTTGATGGTTTTACACTAGGGATTGGTGTATTACTACCGATGTTTAATAGCGATGAGAAGGACATTGCCATCAGCATATTACTACCAACATGGGATGGCAATCAAACTTGGCTGGTATTTTCTTTAGCGGCATTTTACGGTATGTTTCCTATCGCATTTGCTTTTTTGTTTCCCAAAATATATCTTCCCGCAATTTTATTGGCACTGATGCTTTTGTTTAGAGGCATATGCTTTGAATTTCGATTAAAATCAAAAAAAGGCATTAAAAATTGGGATCGTTTGTTTTTTGTGTCGTCACTGATTATTGCCTTTATCCACGGCTATTTGGTCGGTCAACTTGTCGTTGGTTATTCAGAAGCCCACTATTTAGATGGTGTTGCATTCAAATTAACAACAGGCATTACCTTAACTATTGGTTACATGCTACTAGGCGCTTGCCGCTTAATTTTAAAGACAGAAAGTAATTTACTCATTAAAGCACAAAAATCTGCCACCATATTGGCGTTGTTACTAATGGTAATGATGCTTATCGTTGGTATAGAAACAATAGTTCATCACAAAATAAACCTACTATCTGGTAAGATAATTCTTTTGGTATTGATGCTCTCTTTAACTTTAGTTACATTCATTATATTATTTTTTAGCATTAGAACAGCTAAACATTATTTCCCCTACTTACTCAGTGTTATTATATTTGCACTGACTTATGTCAGTATGCTCATATACATCTTTCCTTATATCGTGCCTTATGAGTTAACTTATACACAAGCAAAAGCATCAGACACTACTTTATCATTTACCCTAATACCAGCGGCTTTCATGATTCCTTTACTCTTGATTTATACCAGCTATGCTTATTACATCTTTAGAGGAAAAACGAGTGAAAAGCTTAAGTATTAAATTGACGTAATCATACAAAGGAGTGCGCTGTGAATAAATTACAAATAAAGTCACTTATTAAAAAAGAGAAGGTTGAGGTTAACATACTTCCTAGAAGGTCACATTATTTGGTTATGTTTAAGAGTAAATCTGGTAAAAAGCATCTTCATACTGCCTTTTTCAGTAAGAAGCCTGTTCTATTTACAAACCTTGATCAAGTAAATACTTTTCTAAAAAAGCTTAATATTAACTGCTATCAGCTGGCTCAGAATTGTCCACATACTGAAATGATTTCCAGCGGTGATCACATGGGCTTGAATGCAACAAGAAATGCTATAGAGTATATACAAGTCAGAATATAAACCATCTAACTCAGATTCTAGCTATAAAAGTCATTGAGAAGGGATTGAAAGATGCATGAATTTAAGAATATTGTTATATTTGGTGCAACAGGCGCAATTGGGTCATCATTAATCCATTTGCTCAAAGCACACTACCGTCAAGCAACTATTCATGCTGTATCCCGTAACTTCAAAGATAAATTAACAGGTATTATTTATCATCAAATCAATTATAGTGATGAATTAATGATTCAATCATTAGCTGTTGAGCTCTCACAGGTCACTCCTATTGATCTTGTGATAATAGCTACAGGTATGTTGCATGATAGTGATATCATGCCTGAGAAATCAATCAAAGAAATATCAGCCGATAAATTCCTTAAGTTATATCAGGTTAATACTGTTTTACCCTCACTCATTTTTAAACACTTTACACCCAAATTAAATTCTACCCAAACATCAGTTATTGCAGCTTTATCTGCACGCGTTGGCAGTGTTTCAGATAATAGGTTGGGGGGATGGTATAGCTATCGCGCTTCTAAAGCCGCATTAAATATGGTTATCAAAAATGTAGCAATTGAAACGTCAAGATATAACAAAAAAGCTATCGTCGTTGGACTGCATCCAGGCACTGTTGACAGCGCTTTGTCCTATCCTTTTCAAAGAAGTGTTCATAAGAACAAAATCTTCACACCTAGGCAATCTGCGCAATATTTATTAAATCAAATCAATAAGCTGACAATGAACAACACAGGCAAAATACTTGCTTGGGACGGTCAAGAGATAGCGCCTTAATTATTGTTTTAGGTGAATTATTTTATACTTGCCCTTAAAACATAGATGATAAGTAATGACGAATAGAGTAATACCAAGTATGGTTGAGAGCATAAATATTAAAATATTAACTTGTACCACTTTATGAATAATTCCTTTGTTGATAAGCCAATGCATTAAATTATTTTTATCCATAATAAAGCCACTAAATAATTGGCCGCACTCAGTAATTCCAGTGATAATCATATTTGTTAAAGCAATTCCTAAGGCAGTAAACTCAGGTTTACAAAATTTATTAAATAATTGCCAGACTAGAACTTGAGCAGCTGAAAAACATCCTAATAAAAAGACTAAAATACTAATATTAACCCCAAATAAATCTACATTCATTGTTAACGAGAATATTATTACTACAGAGATAACAGAAGAAAAAATAATAACCTTTGCCATACCAAATAACTTTGCTAGTAAAATCATTATTGGTGAGAAAACGACCCAACCCATTAGTAGAAATGATATTTCTTTGACTGCCTGATATTGATTAAAACCATAAATATCAGAGAAAAATAATACACCAAATTGTGCTGATAATATTACAGTTGGAATATATATTAATCCACCCCACGCTGAATTTAACCAAAGCAGTTTATTCTTTATTAACGACAAATAAGTATCTATGCCATAGCCATTGAAAAATTTAATACTCTTACGTTTTTTTTGTGATAGTATCAGAAATGATATCAAAGCTAGCGGCAAAGAAACTACACCTGAGATGAAGAAAATAATTTTCCAGTCGATACCCGTATCTGATAAGAAGACACTTATTTGTTGAGAGGATATTCCTGCTAGTGTACCAAATGATATTGCTATACTAGCAAGCAATGAAAAATAGGTACTGCTAAAATATTCTCTTGAAATCTTCAAAACGCCTATAAATGCAAATGCAGACCCAAAACCAATTAATAACCTCCCTATAACCGCAATGCTATATACTGGTGATAAGAAAATAATATTTCCAAGACCGCATATTAAAATGGCAAACGAGAAAACATATTTACTTTCAAATCGATCTAAAATAATCCCACAAGGAATCTGCATCAATAGATAAGTCAAACTATAGCTTGACACAAGAAAAGAGTAGTCAAATTTTGAAGATAGATGGAAATATTCCACTATTTGTTTTTCATAAGCACCATTAATTAATCTTAGAAAAAATTCATACCCATAGAATAATAGGCCAATAAGGAAAACCATTGTTAAAGCCATATTTTCTTTAAAATTCATATTACTTACCATACAGTTGATTTTGATTAAACATTTTTGCGCTCATAAATACGCACTCTGTTTATTTTACTTTCATCAATATATCTAAAAGGTATTTTAAAAGATACTGCTTAAATTACTTGGGGTATTATAAAAGTTTAGTTAATCATTTCTTTAATCAGTTGTAATTGCAGCTTCATCACCGTTTTTGCAATTGTTTGCTTATTGCGAATATCTTTTAGTGCCAACCCATAATTATATTCTGTTAATCTATTCTGAATTTTATCTACTAAACAGATATTAGATATCGCATGAGGGTCGTTTTGATAAAGGTGTCTTAGTGCGACCATAAAATCATTAAATGCTGATTTATTGCGTAGTGCGTCAATTGACTTTAAAGCCTGCAATATTTCTTTTTCGGAATGTTGTTGTAATTGACTAAAAAAAAGATGATAACGATAAACCTTAAGGCAGAGTGTCTGAGTGGTTTTTGGTGGCTTAAGCTCATTTAATACATCTAAAAGTGCCTGCTCGCTTTCTAAAGGCGTCAATAATAAAGCAAATAAGATATCGTTATTTGTACATTGCAATTGGGTAGCATTTAATAATGGCTCAAGTCTACTTATAGATAATGTTTTTAAAGGTTTAAGAATATGTTTGAAGGCACCTAGCTGTTGTAATGTTGATAAGAAAAACTCAAAATTTGTTGTGCTTAATGCACGTGTAAACTCCTGTAAAATGCGCTCGTGAGATAATGCTTCAATCTCGTTATTGTCAACAATTGTTTGCATAAGGTTCAACGTTTCATCAGCAATGGTAAATCCAAGGTAATGAAGCTTGGCAGCAAAGCGCGCGACTCGCAGTACGCGTAAAGGATCTTCACAAAAAGCCTCACTAACATGGCGAAGTTTTTTGTTGTTGATATCCTCTTGACCATTAAACGGGTCGTGTAGTTTACCGTTTTCATCAATTGCCATGGCATTAATGGTCAGATCTCGTCGTTTTAAGTCTTCAATCAATGACACTTCATCAATATTAAATGTAAAGGCTTGATAGCCGCGACCTGTTTTTGTCTCAGTGCGCGCTAGTGCATATTCCTCATGTGTTTCAGGATGCAAGAACACCGGAAATTTTTTACCGACTTGAATAAATCCAAGCTTTAGCATATCTGATTGTTTGGCATCAACCACAAGCCAATCATGATCTTTGACTGGGAGTTCTAATAATTGGTCGCGGACAGCACCACCGACTAAATACGTTTTCATGTTTATGACTGCTTAAGTAAGCTTATTCTTTATGTTATCAGTAAATTTAGGTAAACTCTGTGACAATTTGGCTTCTTAAATAAAATAAAGATAAAAATATGCAAGTTTCTGAAAATGCGAATAAGAAAACCTATAGTTTGTACAAAAGATTGCTATGGGAAGTCAGATCCTTATGGCCATTATTGCTTATCTCTGTCATCGGCAGTATTATCTATTCGGCATGTGATGCTTATGCGATGTATTTGATTAAACCCTTATTAAATAAAGGTTTCACACCTACAGGGGGCGAGTTTTTAAAAGGCATTGCTTTAGTGTTTTTACTATTGTTTACTTTGCGTGGCGTTGGCTCTTTCTTATCATCTTTTTTTATGGGGAAGCTTGGTGCGCAAGTCGTTTATCGCTTTCGCAAGCGTATGTTTGGTAAGTTTCTAGATTTGCCTGCGCACTATTATGATAAAACCTCATCAGGTAAATTGCTCTCCAAGCTTTTGTATAACGTTGATCAGGTCACCAGTGCCACGGGTTCAGCGATTATCACTGTAGTACAAGATGGCACTTTTGTCATTGGTCTTATTATTGTGATGGTGGTGACCAGTTGGCAGCTGTCGATCACTGTGATTGTTGTCGCTCCCTTTCTTGCCGTTTTTATTACGTGGATTAGTAAGAAGTTTCGCCATTATAGCCGTAATACCCAATCAGCGATGGGCTCGGTAACACACTTTGCCGAAGAAGCTTTGATTAACTACAAAGAAATCCGTGTCTTTGGTGGACAAAAATATCAACTACAGAAGTTTGATCATAACCTAAGCTATACCTATCGCCAACAAATCAAAACGTTGATGCTTGATGGCTTATCGTCACCAATTATCCAATTTATTGGAGCGATTGTTATCGCGGTGATTTTGTTTATTGTTGCAACTTATGGCTTAAAAGAAGGTGGTTGGCTTGATGCTGGCGGTTTTGTTGCTTTTTTTGCATCGATGATGGCAATTTTAAAACCAATTAAAAATCTAACCAATGTTAACTCAACCATTCAAAAGGCCATTGCAGCAACCGAGGATATCTTTGAGATCTTGGATGCAAAATCCGAAGAAGATAAGGGTACCAAGCAATTAACTGATGTCAAAGGACAAGTTGAGTTTAAAGACTTAAGCTTCTGTTATCCAGAGTCTCAGCAAATGGTATTAAAGCATATCAATTTAATCGCAAAACCTGGACAAACCATTGCCTTGGTTGGGCGATCAGGTGGTGGTAAAACCACGATGGTGAACTTGTTAGCACGCTTCTACCAACCAACAAAGGGGCAAATTCTACTAGATAATGAGGATATGCAGTCACTGACTTTGGCAAACTTACGTCGTCATATTTCACTAGTGTCGCAGCATGTTAATCTCTTTGATGATACATTATTTCATAATATTGCTTATGGTCGTGATGGAGAAGTAAGTGAAGAAGAAGTCATTCAGGCAGCAAAAGCCGCCAATGCTTGGGATTTTATTGAGAAGTTGCCTAAAGGTTTGTATACCGAAGTGGGTCAAAATGGTCTAAGCCTATCCGGTGGGCAGCGTCAACGTGTTGCAATCGCAAGAGCACTTTTGAAAAATGCGCCAGTACTCATCTTAGATGAAGCCACCAGTGCACTGGATAATGAGTCTGAGCGCATCGTCCAGCAGGCATTAGAGCGATTAATGAAGGATCGCACGACTTTTGTTGTTGCCCATAGACTATCAACCGTTGAACATGCTGATCAGATCGTTGTCATGGATGGTGGTGAAATTGTTGAAATAGGCAGCCACAAAGCCCTATTGCAAAATGAAAACGGCTTATATTATCAGCTTTATCATCAATCTTTGCATTAAAGAGTCCTAAATGATGCAAAAGGATTGGTACACGGCACATAAGACTTGGCGCGCAATGATCTTAGCACCTTTGTCATGGCTTTTTTCATACATTGCTAAGAAGCGTAGAAACAAACTACAAAAAAATGCATATCAAAGTAAATTACCGCTGATTGTCGTTGGTAATATTGCTGTTGGTGGTACGGGCAAAACCCCTGTGGTGCAGGCCATTTGTCAGTATTTAAAAGCACAGGGCTATCATCCGGCGATTATTACCCGAGGCTTTGGTGGTAAAGCGACACACTATCCTTTTATGATAGACCAGACAACGCCAGCAAGTATCTGTGGCGATGAACCTTTTATGCTGCACCAATTATTACAAGATATTCCGATTGTTATTTCTCCTAAGCGTGTTGAAGCAATTCAATATATTGAACAGAAACTTAAAACGGTTGACATCATTATCAGCGATGATGGTTTGCAGCATTATGCGATGCATCGAGATATAGAAATTGCGGTGATTGATGGTCAGCGCCAATTTGGAAATGGTCTGTGCTTGCCAGCGGGTCCTTTGCGTGAGCCTATTACACGCTTAAAAGAAGTTGATATGATGATTATCAATGGTGGTGGTAGGGTGAGTATAAGCAATCAAGCACAATATGATATGCAGTTATTGCCACAAAACTTAGTGAGCGTGGCAACTGGTCAACAGTTTGCTATTGATCAATTAATCAAATCAGTGGGGAGTGCATGCTGTGCTGTGGCTGGTATTGGTAATCCCCAACGCTTTTTTAATAGCTTAAAGTGTCTCGGCTTTACAGTTGAAGCATATCCTTTTAAAGATCATCACAGCTTTACACTTGAGGATTTTAAAGCTGTGGGTGATGAAAAGCCTGTGATTATGACGTATAAGGATGCGGTAAAATGCCAAGGCTTTGCCAAAGATAATTGGTATTATTTAGCGATATTGCCTGAAATTGAAGCAGAATTTTTTGAAGAGCTAAGCGAAAAACTCTCTCTGCTAGAGAGGGGAAAGGAGGGAGGAAAACTCTAACAGAGAAACTTGTGTGATCAATTACTTTGGATTTTCTTTTACCTATTTGATCATGAAAATTTGCGGTTGAGCTGTGTCATTGTTAATTTTGCTTTGACGGACGTAGTCAATGTATAAATCAAATAATTTCATAATGTTCACCTCTTGGGTTTTAGTTTACTGGGGGTATCTACTGTCAAGAATAGCAGAAAAAAAATAATTTGCTGTTTCAATGGCGTATTGGCATGTATCAAAGTTGTTACAGCGATTAGTTTGAGGCAGTAAACGCTGTAACATGGATTATGATCTAATGGCATTACCTTAAGAAGTAGCTTGTGAATATAGGCTTTGCAACGACGTTAAATCAATCATCCCTGATAAAATGGATTGCCACGCATCCATGCTCGCAATGACAGCCTTTGACTTGTCATCCGTAAGTCAAGATGGCGTGAGGATCCAATGCGGAGCTGCCATGGATGGTTAGTCATCCTCCTGAAGGTAGTGCTATTAGCTTATGATCGATGTAGAATGGAAAAAAATGATGGAGTATAGTTTTGCAGATTATCGATACACATGTTCATTTTTGGGACTTAAATCAAAATATAAATAGTTGGGTGTTAAATCAACCAAATAAAGCACTAAAGCAGGATTTCTTGCCTCAAAGCCTACAACAGAAAATGCAGGATGGACTCTATGGTGTGGTGCATATTGAGGCGCATGATAGTCGTATTGACACAGAGGTTGAAATCAAATGGTTGATGGCAGTGGCACAAAAATGCCCTGAGATTCAAATCAAACATATTGCTTATGTTGATATGACATTAGCAAAAGCGCAGTTTACTGCAAAGTTAGATAAGCTTAAGCAATATCCGCAAGTCGTTGGTATTCGTCATATTCTAGCCTATGAACAAGGTGTTGATTATTGCCCTGAATCTCAAGATTTATCCACTCACCCCAATGTGTTAGCTAATTTGCAAATATTAGCGGATTATGATTTTATTTTTGAGTGCCAAGCCTACCCGCGACAGTTGTTAAATCTTGCAACACACCTTAAAGCATCACGTGTTAAAACGGTGATTGAACATTGTGGTTTGCCATTATGGGATAGTCATGAACAGCGTAAGCTATGGCAACAAAGTATGCGAGTCTTATCAGACATTGAGAATGTTTCACTGAAATTATCAGGACTTCAAATGTTAGGGCAACTAGCACATAGTAAAGCGATTGTTGACTATGCCATTGATTGTTTTGGCTACCAAAGACTAATGTATGCTTCAAATAATCCCGTGTGTTTTGGCGATAACCCACTTGAATGGTTTGAAACATTAAATCAATTATGTGCAGGTAAAGGTAAGGTTTTTTATGATAATGCACTTGAGCTTTACCAATTTTAAGCTTTTATAAAAAGTAATCGCCTAGCACATTGCATTAATACTTTAATTTGATGTTTGTCGAAATGTAGTCCATAATTTCACACAGACAATAAGTTTGTATGGAGTTGTTATGCAGTCAAAACATATTGATTTAATCACTCAGAAGCTAAACCATTTACCCGCGAAGTATTTTACGGAGGTCGAGGATTTTATTGATTTTTTGCATCAAAAAGATAGTTTGCAAAAAGTGCGCAAAGATTTCACAATGATGTCACAATCAAGCTTTCAAAAAGTGTGGGATAATGATGAAGACGAAATCTATAATGACCTATGATGTTGGTGATGTTGTTTTAGTCCCATTCCCTAAAAACATTTTAAAGAAACTGGGCGCTTTAACAGCATTAGATCAAAAAAAACTTTTTGAAGTCATGTCAAATTTATTTGATTCGACAAGTGATGATAAATAATGAAGAGAAAACAAAAAACACTTGTTCTTGGTATTGGCTCGCCTTTTGGCGATGATCAATTCGGTTGGTTAGTGGCAGAGCAAATTAAAGAAATGCTCAAGAGTAACCAAAGTTCACATATTGATATTGAGATTGCCGATCGACCAGGTTTGAATTTATTACGATTTTTAGAGAAGAATTATACGCAAGTTATTCTAATCGATGCAGTTAATGCTGGTGTTGAGCCCGGTGCGCAGTTCTTTTTACAGTCGCGTGAGATTCTTGAATTTAATGGATTTCTGTCTTCTCATAATATTGGTGTCGCGCCATCTTTGGCATTGGCAGATGCGCTTAATATGCCGATAGATCATGTGTTGTTTCATGGTGTACAAGGTCAGCGTTTATTTGTGAAGGATGACCTTGTATCGGATGCTGTGAAAAAGTCAGTAAGTAATATGGCGCAGATGATAACTTCCCAGTTGATTAAATCGTAGGGGCGTATTGCATACGCCCGAGAATGGCTTATAAAGGCTTCGACTTACGCTCAGCCAACGGTTGTTCAATGAAATATGATTATTGCCTAAAACATTTATGGGCTAATGGCACTACCTTAAGAAGTAGTTTGTAAATATAGGCTTTGTAACGAAGTTAAATTAACCATCCCTGATAAAATGGATTGCCACGCATCCATGCTCGCAATGACACCCTCTGATTTGTCATCCGTAAGCCAAGATGGCGTGAGGATCCAGTACGAAGTTGCCATGGACGGTTAGTGATTCTCCTAAAGGTAGCGCCATTAATTCATGGGTATTTTAGCTTAAGGTTGATTGGATTGAATCGCAGTAATCGCAATGGTGTAAATAATATCATCGACCGTTGCCCCACGTGAGAGATCATTAACCGGTTTGTTTAATCCTTGTAATATCGGACCGATGCTTAATACATCAGCACTTCGTTGTACGGCTTTATAGGTTGTGTTACCCGTGTTTAAATCAGGAAATATCAATACATTGGCATATCCGGCAACGACACTATGAGGTGCCTTTTTTTGAGCAACAGAAAGCGTTGTGGCAGCATCATATTGTAAGGGACCATCAACGATAAGGTCAGGTCGTTTTGCCTTAACCAATTCAGTTGCAGATTTGACTTTATCGACATCGGCACCATGACCTGAGTCGCCTGTGCTATAACTGATCATCGCAATTTTGGGATCAATGCCAAATGCTGAGGCAGACTCAGCGCTTTGAATAGCAATCTCAGCCAATTGCTCTGCTGTTGGATCAGGGTTAACTGCGCAATCACCATACACAAGTACTTGATCTTCAAGGCACATGAAAAATACCGAAGAGACAATTGAGCATTGAGATTTTGTTTTAATGATTTTAAGTGCCGGTGAAATGGTGTGTGCGGTGGTGTTTAAAGCCCCTGCAACTAAGCCATCAACATCTGACATATATAACATCATGGTCGCAAGGGTCACATTATCTTCGAGTGCGCCACGCGCCATAATTTCGGTCATGCCTTTATGTTTACGAGCGTCGATAAGCGGGTTAAGATACTGAGCCTTGATACTATCGGGATCAATGGTGATGACTTTATCCGATAAGTTTAGTCCTTGCTTTTTGGCAACTTCGATAACATCTTCGCGTTTTGCTAATAAGATACAAGTGGCAATCTTGCGTTCACTACAGAAAATAGCTGCTTCAATTGTGCGCGGCTCTAATCCCTCAGGTAGAATAATGCGTTTGCTGACTTCGCTGGCACGTTTGATCAGATAATGGCGAAACGCCGGAGGCGATAGTTTGGTTGGTGCCGGTGTTGCACTGAGCTTGCGTGTAATCATATCAACATCAATACATTCGGCAATCGATGATCGCAATAAATTTAAACGGGTTGTGTCATCTTTAGGAATGCTACTGTAATCAATGTCAGCTAATTTCAAAATGGTGCTAATGCTTTTATTCTCAGTCGCAAAAATAGGCAAAGATGTGCGTTTGGCAACGTCAAGACAGAAATCAAGTACTGCACGATTGGCAAGTGAGAAGGCAGTTAATATTAATCCGGCGATTTTAATGCCTTTTTGTGCGGCAACTGTCACTGCTAGGATAATATCACTGCGATCAGCAGCCGTGATGATTAATGTCCCCGGCTTTATCTCGTCTAATGCGTGATCGACGGTACGCGAGCACATGGTTACGATATGCACACGGCGTTCAAGATCAAAGCCGTCAAAGAGAGCATTCAAATTTAAACGATTGGCAATATCAATAACACGTGGATAGGTGAGATTGTTTTGCCAATGCGTCACCCCGAGTAAATTCAGATGATTACTGCTAAATATAGTTAATACTTCAATATCTGATCGCGTAAGTCTTGGTGCGCTACTGTTGATATCTTCATCTAACAAACTAAAACGATTCTTGCCATCACTGTCAATAGGTGCATTAAGTTTAGTAACAATGGCGCCTAAGAGTGCATCTTGGGGAATTTGCTGTTGATATAGCTTTAGTTGAATCTCAAGGTCTTTTAGCGCCTTATATCCTTGGCGTGCAATGAGAATAACATTAGCGTTAAACGCGCGAATAAGTGTTTTATTAAAGAGATTGATGTAAGCGTTTAACCATTCAAACTGATTGTGATTGTGCTCTTTGATAAATACGCCATCGATTAAGGTGATATCACTATTTTGACTAACTTTATCGTAGATATTAAGTAAGTATTCAAAGAAGTCTTTTATTTTGTTTTGTTGAAAATAATGCTCAATTTCTGAAGAAGATATTTCAGCATCAAATAATGGATTAAACAGCTTAACGCGATAACCACGTTGCTCAAGGGCATATCTTAAGCCTTGCTTTAACGAAAATAAACCAACACCTTGACCAGTGGGTAATAATATGATTGGTAGACTCATGCTTGATCCTTAATTATCTAATAACATTTGACAACTTTGCGCAATCATTCGCTCTTCATCAGTTTTAAGTACCATAATGCGCTGGCTGCCCTTAGCGTGAATTTCGATTGTCTGTGCGGCATTTTCATTGCGCGCATCATCAATCTTAAAGCCACTAAATTTAAGTCGTTTAACGATTTGTTGACGCACTAAAGCGCTGTTTTGACCAATGCCTGCGGTAAAAATAAGCCCGTCAAGTTGTTCAAAATACATCAGATAACTCGCAATGAAGCTGGCAACACGGTGACTAAATATATCCAGTGCTAATTTCGTTTTCTTAATTCCTTTTACTTCGTTTGTTTCTGTTACATCTTTTTCTTCTTGTAATTCGCTATCAGGATTGGCAATGAGATGTTCAATTTCACGCATATCACTTAAGCCGCATAAGCCGAACAAACCACTTTGCTTGTTTAATAGCTGATTAATCTCATTGATCTCAAGACCAAGTGTTTGTTGAAGGTAGCTAAAAATACCAGGGTCAATAGTGCCTGAGCGCGTACCCATTACAAGCCCATCTAATGGGGTAAATCCCATGCTGGTATTGATGCTTTTACCATTTTTAATCGCACTAATACTGCAACCATTACCTAGATGCGCACAGATGAAATTACCCTGTGTCAGACTTAAGTATTTGGCAGCTGTTTGTGCAATATACTGGTGACTTATTCCATGAAAGCCATATTTTCTGATATGTAGATCTTCATAAAGCGTACTAGGGATGGCGTAGCGATAGACTTCTTCAGGCATACTCTGGTGGAAAGCCGTATCAAAAACAGCGATTTGCGGTATTGATGCGAAATGTTGCTGACAAAATTCAATGCCTTCAAGATTGGCAGGATTATGTAAGGGCGCCAAAGGAGTAAGGGCACGAATTTTAGCAATAACATCATCTGTTACAATAACGGCACGATCAAAATAATGCCCACCATGTACTACGCGATGTCCAATAGCAATGATTTGATTGAAATAGTCTTGTCGCTTTAAAAAGTCAATGATTTTAACAAATGCTTGGTGGTAATTAAGTGGCGCATTCTCTGTCTTAGTCTGTCCATTAATAGAAATGCTTAGCGTTGTCTCTTTGGTATTGATTTTATCAACCAATCCAACAAGCATCTGTACCAAGGTATTATGATCATAAAGTGAGAATTTAATTGAGGAACTACCGCAGTTAAAAACGAGAAAGTACTGTGCCATGGGGTATAGGTTCTTAAAATTTAAGTGACACTCACTATAACTTAAGTTTATCCTTCATTGGAAACCTAAACACACACTAAGATCACAAAAGTAAGCAAAACTTGCGCTATGTCATTATTATCCCATTTAACGCAGTAAATAGCACAGACAGACTACTTCCTTTTATTTACTGTATGTTATTCTGATCCGTAGTGATATATGGGTTTTAAAGTTATGCATGAATTTTCGTTGTGCCAGAGTGTGATTAATATTGTGCTTGATAAAGCAAAAAGCATGGGATATGCGTCGCAAGCGGTGCGCCGAATTGAACTGCGTGTAGGGCTATTAGCAGGTGTGGATGTTGAATCCATGCGCTTTTGGTTTCCTGTTGCTGCTAAAGATACGCCATTAGCGCAAAGTATCTTGAATATCACTGTGCAGCCGGCACTGGCACATTGCGTAACATGTGCTCATGAATATCAATTATCAAAGTTTTACGATGCATGCCCCAAGTGCCAAAGTCATGATAAAGAAATATTAACAGGTCAGGATATGCTGGTGGAAAAAATTGAGTTTGCAAGCTCAGAAGAAAATAATAAGAGTTAAGAGTTAAGAGTTAAGAGTTAAGAGTTAAGAGTTAAGAGTTAAGGAGTAAGTTATGTGTACAGTTTGTGGTTGCAGCGGCTCTGAGGATACGCATCAACATGCGCACAACCATCACACCCATGATCATGGGGTTGATAGTGTCAAATTAGAACAGGCAATTTTGGCAGCAAATGATCAATATGCGCATGCCAATCGTGAGAGTCTAAGTGCTAAAAACGCACTAGCATTTAATTTTGTATCAAGTCCAGGTTCAGGCAAAACCTCATTGCTTGAAAAGACGATCGCTAAGCTTCATACACAATACCCAATCGTTGTTGTTGAAGGTGACCAACAAACTGAGATTGATGCCAATCGAATTCGTAAGGCGGGGGCAAAAGCCTATCAGATCAATACTGGCAAAGCATGTCACTTAGATGCGCATATGGTTGGGCATGCGTATGAACATTTAGATATTCAAGAAAACAGCTTTGTCTTTATTGAGAATGTTGGCAATTTGATTTGTCCGGCGATGTTTGATTTAGGGGAAAAACATCGTGTTGCTGTGATTTCTGTGACAGAAGGTGATGATAAACCGCTTAAATATCCAGATATGTTTTATCATGCCGATACGGTGATTATTAATAAAATTGACTTATTGCCGTATGTTGATTTTAGTGTTGAGCATTGCATTGAAAATATTCGTAAAATTCGTCGTGATATTCGATTTTTTGAGCTTTCGGTTAAAACGGAAGAAGGGTTCGATAATTGGTTAAACTGGTTATCTTCTTTAATAAGCCTGAAAGAAAAGGTGTAACTTTGACATGCCCTGTTAAAGAGAAAGAGTGAGCGAAAGACTACATATACCCATCGTAAATCATTTTGCGGTGTTTAATGTTGAAAAAGTTTTTGATGCTTTTGAGTGATTGGAGTGCAGGTAATAGCTGGGACTATTAGCAAAAATCAATCACTCAAAAGCCCAAGAAATTCAATAGCAGAAATGCTGTAAATTGGTTTGTGATGGGTATAGCTTCAGGTCATTTTTCTTTTGTCTTTAGCTGGGTGTGGCAAATTTTGAATTGATTCAATTCGTTAGGTGAAAAATGCATATAAAAGCAGTCAAAATCACAGTTAATGGCATCGTCCAAGGTGTGGGATTTAGACCATTTATCTATACGTTGGCTGTAAACAATGGCTTATTGGGCAGTGTGCAAAATACGCTTCACGGTGTTGAGATTATTCTACAAGCGACATATCAGGAAGCTGAGAATTTTTGCACATTGATGATGCAACAATTACCTAAACTTGCGCAAATTGAACATGTCAAAATGACTGAAGTCATCATCGATAAAGCATTTGATCACTTTAGTATTTTAGCCAGTAGTGATGGAAAGTCTCAAACTAAAATTCCAGCTGATACTGTGATTTGTGATGAATGTCTTGATGAGCTATTTGATTTAAATAGTCGCTATTATCTTTATCCTTTCATCAGTTGTACGTATTGTGGGCCACGCTTTAGTGTTACCGAGTCTTTGCCTTATGATCGAGTAACTACAACGTTTTCTGAGTTTCCATTGTGTGAGGATTGCTTAAGTGTCTATCGCGATCCGTTAGATCGGCGTTATCATGCGCAAACAACGGCGTGTTGTGCGTGTGGTCCCAAATTATCGCATGAATTTTCTGATATGGTGCAAACAATTAAAGAGGGTAATGTTTTAGCATTAAAAACACATACGGGTTTTAAATTGGTCGTTGATGCTAAAAGTAAAGCCGCAATCACGCACTTAAGACAACGCAAAAAAAGACCGTTTAAACCCTTTGCCTTAATGGCATTAAATCAAGTCAGCATTGAAAAGTATGTGCAGTGTAATCAACAAGAAAGTGCGCTATTAAACTCAACTGCCCGCCCCATTGTGTTGTTACAAAAGAAAACAACGGCTCAGTTGCCTGAGATACTCGCACCTGATCTTAATGAGCTTGGTGTGATGCTAGCAAGTTCTGCCGTTGATTATTTGCTTTTTTATTATCTATTAGGTGAGCCTAAAGAGCATGATTGGTTGCATCAGGCAAATGATCTGTTACTGGTGGTGACAAGTGCTAATTTATCCGGTGGTAGCATTATTGCCGATAATAACCAAGCACATCACTTACTGGCACCAATTGCCGATATGATTGTGAGTGATAATAGAAAAATTGCGATGCAAAGTGATGATAGTGTCATGCGTGTGGTTTTAGACAAATCCATGATGATTCGTCGCGCGCGCGGGTTTGTGCCATTAACAATTAAGCTTAATGGCGAGTTGCCTTGTGTCTTTGCAACGGGCGCTTTGCTGAAAAACACCTTTTGTTTTATCAATCACAATGAAGCCTATCTATCACAATATATTGGCGATATGGATAGTGTCGATAGTATCGACTACTTTGAAAAAGCTTTTCATCACTACCAAGACTTATTCGGTTTGCGCTTTAATGCAGTGGCATGTGATTTGCATCCTGATTTATATACGACAGAGTTTGCTGAGCGCTTAAACTTACCACTTGTTCGTGTGCAGCATCATGAGGCGCATATTGCTGCAGCAGTTGCAGAATATGCATTAAAAGGTCAGATGTTAGCAATTGTACTGGATGGTTTTGGTTTGGGTGAGGATGGTATAGCACGTGGGGGTGAGCTTTATCATTGTGATATTGAAGCACTTAAGTTTACACGAGTGTCAGCGCTTCAATCGATGTCTTATTTAGGTGGCGACCGTGTGCAAAAGGAGCCATGGCGCATGGCATTGAGCTTGTGTGTTGACTTGGGGTTAAAGGTACCAAAGCATTTATTAGCAAATGAAAAAGTGCCAAGTTTCTTACAGTTACTTGAGAAAAATAAAGAAAAGCTACCACACACGACAAGTATGGGGCGCCTATTTGATGGCATAGCAAGTTTGTTAGATATCTGTCACGACAATACCTTTGAAGCGGAAGCCGCGATGAAACTTGAAGCATTAGTTAATCTGCCTATGGTCGATGAAAGTTTAATTGATATAAACAATAGCCAGCTGGATGTATCACAATTGATCGCGCGAGTAGTGACTATGCCAAAAGATAAGGGAAGTGAATTATTTCATGGCACTCTGGTTTATGCTTTGGCCTTATGGGCGTATGATCATGCGCTAAAGACAGACGTTACTCAAGTGATATTAACAGGTGGATGTTTTCAAAATAAAGTGCTGTTGACTGGGGTCACTCAATATTTGGAAACATTTGGCATAGAGGCGATTGTGCCGCAAAAAATTCCCGTAAATGATGGTGGGATTAGTTTAGGGCAAGCATGGCTTGCTGCGAATAAGTTTAATAAAGGGGGAAAAGTATGTGCTTAGCAATTCCGGCACAGATTATAGCGCTTAATGGTGAAGACCAAGCGCTTGTTAACATAGGTGGCGTGCGTAAAGAAATTTCTTTGGCATTGTTAAAGGATAAAGTTGATATCAATGATTATGTCATTGTGCATGTTGGCTTTGCATTAAGTAAGTTAGATGAGGTACAAGCCAAACAAACCTTAAAAGATTTTTCAGAGATGCTGCAACAAGACCGAGGTGAACTATGAACTATATTGAGGTTTTTCGTAATCCACAGGTTGCTAAGGCGTTAATTGCTGAGATTAACAATAGTGTGCAAAGTGGGCGAAAATATCATTTGATGGAGTTTTGTGGCGGCCACACGCATGCGATTCATCGTTATGGTATTACAGGGCTTTTACCAGCTGAAATTAAGATGATTCATGGCCCTGGGTGTCCAGTTTGTGTTTTACCTGTGGCACGTGTTGATCAGGCAATTTATCTTGCATCACAGCAAAATGTGATTTTTTGCAGTTACGCTGATATGTTGCGAGTACCTGGCACAAACCAAGATAGTTTGCTTAAAGCCAAAGCGCGCGGTGCGGATGTACGCATGATTTACTCAAGCGAAGATGCGTTACAATTAGCCCAACAGAATCCAGACAAAAAAGTGATCTTTTTTGCCATTGGCTTTGAGACCACGACACCACCAACAGCCGTTGCATTAGATAAAGCATTAAAGCTAGGCTTAGATAACTTCTTTGTGTTTTGTAATCATGTATTAACACCGATTGCGATGGAGGCTATCTTATCCGATGAAGTGAAAATCGATGGGTTTATTGGACCTTCACATGTCAGTATTGTGATTGGTAGTGATGCCTATCACGATGTGGCAACGCGTTTTGATAAACCGGTGGTGATCGCCGGCTTTGAGCCTTTAGATGTATTGCAATCTATTTTGATGCTAGTACAGATGATTAATCGCAATGAAGTCGGTGTTGAAAATCAATATACACGTGCGGTGACCCCTCAAGGAAACACCTTTGCACAACAATTAATTTCTGAGTATTTAGCATTGCGAGAAACCTTTGAATGGCGAGGATTAGGCTTTATTCCAAAAAGTGCATTAAAGATTAAGCCGCAATACGCACAGTTTGATGCTGAGATGAACTTTGATATTCCACAAGTCAAAGGTCAAGAGCATAAGGCATGCGCATGCCCTGATATCTTGCGTGGGGTTAAAGAGCCTATAGATTGTAAACTCTTTGGTGTTGCCTGCACACCGGAACAACCGATGGGGGCATGCATGGTTTCTTCTGAAGGCGCGTGTGCGGCGCATTACCAATACCAAGGAGTGACGGCATGAGCATTAAATTGAATTTCAAATCCGGTGTGGTGGATCTGGCGATGGGTGCCGGTGGCAAAGCGATGAATCGCTTGATTGATCAATTGATGAAAAAAGCTTTTGATAATGAGTATTTATGTCAAGGAGAGGATCAGGCGACATTACCGAATCTCAATGGCAAAATCGCGATGACGACGGATAGTTATGTGATTACTCCGTATTTTTTCCCAGGAGGCAATATTGGCAGTTTAGCGGTTTATGGTACGGTCAATGATCTGGCGGTTGGTGGGGTTAAGCCACTTTTTCTGTCTGTTGGTTTTATCTTAGAAGAAGGCTTGCTACTGAGTGATTTAAAAGTGATTGTTGAGTCAATGGCAGAAGCAGCTAAAGCCTCTCATGTTCAATTAGTGACGGGTGACACCAAAGTGGTTGAGAAAGGCAAAGGCGATGGTATTTTTATTAATACCACAGGAATAGGCGTTGTTATTGATGATTTTGTGACACATGAACCTTTAGCAATGGGTGATTGTATTATTATCAATGGTGCGATTGCTGAGCATGGTGTTGCTGTGATGTCTAAGCGACAAGGTTTAAGCTTTGATTGTGATGTCCAAAGTGATGCTGTTAATTTAAACCACTTGCTTGAGAAATTACACAAAGCAGGCTGTCATATCAAAACAATGCGTGATCCAACGCGAGGAGGTGTCGCGGCGACCTTAAATGAATGGGCGCACCAATATCAAGTGGGTATTACCATTGATGAAAGTGCTTTAGTTGTCAATGAGGATGTGCGCTCAGCCTGTGAGTTATTGGGGCTTGATCCACTGTTTATTGCCAATGAAGGTAAGGTTTTGATTGTCTGCAATGAAAACGAAGTTGACAAAGTATTAACGTGTTTACAACAAGATGAATTAGCTAAAAATGCCAGTGTAGTTGCTAAGATTGATAAGGTAGGCAATGCATCGGTCAATATGCAAACAAGCTTTGGTGGACTTAGACGAGTTGACTGGCTAAGTGGCGAACAACTACCAAGAATTTGCTAAGTATAAGGAGGAAGAATGAGTCAATTTTATTTTTTAGCGCATGAGTGTCTAGATGATTTAATTAATGCCTTAAAGGCACAAGGTTTTGCGGTAAAAGCGCCAACCGTAGATGATCATGCAATTGTGTATGATGATATTGAAAGAGCAGCTGAGTTACCGTGGGGCTATGTTGATGAGCAAAAACCTGCGCATTATCACGTCAAAAAAACCGATCAAAACAAAGCCTTTGCGTGGAGTCTGCCAGTGCAATCGGTAAAACCGATGTTGTTTAAAGAAAAAGAAGCGTTATGGCAAGTCAAGCGTGATGACAGTGGCAAGCTGACATTTGAGCAGGCGCTAAGTAAACAAAAATATGCCGTTTTGGGTGTCCGACCTTGCGATTTGCGCGCGATTGAAATACAAGATCGTGTGTTTATCGAAAATGCGTATCAAGACGTGCGTTATAAGGCGCGACGTGAAGCAATGTTTATTATTGCTGCTAATTGTACTACTTGTCACAGTAATTGTTTTTGTATTAGTTTGGGAGATAGTCCCTATGCTGATAAAGGCTTTGAGTGGGCAATGACGGAAATCCATGGTGGCTTTGTTGTTGAATCCGGCAGTGATAAGGGTAGGTCGCTTATTGAGCAGTTGCAATTGAATCCAGCAACGGGCGCGCAAACCTATGAAGCCGAACAAAAGGTCAAAGCAGTATACGCTATGCAGGAAAAAACGATTCCACCGCTAGATAAAGTTGAAAAGGCGCTGTTTGAAAACCTAGATCATCCACAGTGGGATGATGTTGCTAAGCGTTGTTTATCTTGTGGCAGTTGCACACAGTCTTGCCCGACGTGCTTTTGTCATACGGAAAAAGAAGAACCTGATTTGCAAGGGCAGACAAGTACGCATTTGCGTGAATGGGATTCATGCTTTGGTCTAGATCATAGTTACACACATGGTGAGTTGTATCGGCAGGAGCCTAAACACCGCTATCGTCAGTGGTTAACACATAAATTCTCTACTTGGCGCGAGCAGTTTAGAACCAAGGGCTGTGTTGGTTGCGGACGATGTATCACATGGTGTCCGGTGAGTATTGATGTCACGGATGAAATAAATATTATCTGTCAGGAGAAGCAGGCGAAACAGAAAAATCAGGAGAAAAAAGCATGATTTATCCACAAGATGCTTATTTGCCACATGAGGCTGAAATTATTGAGTTTATTGAAGATGCGCCAGATATTTTTACCCTGCGTTTACGTTTATGTGATGCAGATTTACGCCAGAAATATAGCTTTAAACCTGGACAGTTTAATATGATTTATCTTTATGGTGTTGGTGAGGTGGCAATATCCATTGTGAATGATCGGAAGTTTAACCATGATGTTTTTGAACATACGATTCAAGTGGTTGGACGCATCACACAAGGTATGCATCAATTAAAACAAGGTCAAAAGGTCGGTATTCGTGGACCTTTTGGCAGCAGTTGGCCAGTGGAAGAGGGGCGCGGCAAAGATGTTGTAATTATGACGGGAGGGCTAGGTAATGCACCATTGGTTGCAGCAACTGAAGCAATGCTAAAAAACCGCGAAGATTATGGTCGCATTTATGTGGTGCAAGGGGTGCGTCACAGTGAAGGACTCATTTATCAGGATAAATACACGCGTTGGAACAATATACCAAACACACAAGTCATTATAACAGCAACTGAAGGTGAGCCATTTGGTCCATGGCAATGGTATAAAGGCTTTGTCACTGAGGCGGTTAAAGATCTTAAGCTAGATTATCAAAACACTTATGTGATGAGTGTGGGTCCTGAGATTATGATGAAAAATGTCGCACGTAGCTTTATTGATATTGGTGTGCCAGAGCATCAGGTCTTTGTGTCATTAGAGCGCAGCATGAAGTGTGCTATTGGGCATTGTGGACATTGCCAAATGGGTAAAGAATTTGTCTGCAAAGATGGTGCCGTTTATGCTTATCCACAAGTTGAAAAGCTCTTATCAATCAAGGGGGTGTAAGATGTCACATGAGAGTAAATTAAAAAATTTAAGTAATAAACCCACATTAGCAGTGCATAAGTTTAGCTCATGTGATGGCTGCCAATTGGCGTTTATTAATGACGGGATTCGTTTGCTTAAATTATCGCAATTGGTAGAGATCAAGCACTTTGCTGAAGCCGGTCCCGTTGATGAAGATGCCAAAGTGGATATTGCTATCATTGAAGGAAGTATTAATACCAAACACGATGTCCATCGCATTCAGAAGATTCGTGAAAATAGCAAATACCTTATTACAATGGGTGCATGTGCGACAACAGGCGGTATTCAAGCATTAAGAAACAATATCGATCGTAACCAATTTGAAGGTTGGATGAAGGATATTTATCCGCAACATACTGATGTGATTGACAAAATGGAGTTAGATACTGCCAAACCAATTGAGGATTATGTTAGCGTTGATTTTGAGATCAGAGGATGTCCGGTTAGTTCTGAGCAGATGTATCATGCGGTTCGCCAACTGTTATTTAAAGTCGAGCCAGAAAAGGTCGTTGAACCGGTGTGTACATCCTGCAAACACCGCGGAATTACCTGTGTGATGGTTGCACATAATGAACCTTGCTTGGGCCCTGTAACGGCGAATGGCTGTGATGCGCTTTGTCCACATATTAATCGTGGATGTTATGGTTGTTATGGTGCGGCAAAATATGCCAATTTTGACGTGATGACGGCAAAGCTCAAATCAATGGGCTTGACCGATGAGCAGATCGCGCATAAATATCATTTTATCAATAATCAGCAACAAGGTTTTAAGCAGGCTGGAGATAACGCATGAGTAACGAAATAAATACGGCCAATAATGCCAAAACAACAAAAATAGAAGTGCCTATTCTGGCGCGTGTGGAAGGTGAAGGTGCGCTTGATTTGGAGATTAACAACAATGAAATCACCAAGTGTCATGTGCGTATTTATGAACCGCCTCGCTACTTTGAGAAATTCTTAGAAGGGCGAGAACCCAATGAAATCATTGATGCGGTAGCACGCATTTGTGGTATTTGCCCGATGGCATATCAAATGAGTGTAGTGACTTTGATGGAGAAAGCTTTTGAGGTAGAGGTGACTCCTTGGATACATGCAATGCGTCGGGTGATGTATTTAGGTGAGTGGATTGAGTCACATTATTTGCATACGCATATCTTAGCTGCTCCAGATTTTCTGAAATACCATTCAGCGATTGAAATGGCAAAAGACTTTCCTAATGAAGTCAAACGTGGTGTTAAGTTGCAGCATTTAGGTAATGATATTTTGTCACTATTTGGTGGCAGGTCTGTGCATCCTGGGGCGATTAAAGTTGGTGGTTTTTATCGAGCCCCTAAGCCAAAAGAGATCAAAGCACTCATTCCACGCCTGCAAGAAGCGTTAAAAGATGCCAAAGATATTGTTACGTGGTTTGCTCAATTACCCTATCCTGATGTATGTTTTGATGAAGTATTGCAAGTGGCATTAACCGATGTCAGTGGGCAGTACCCGGTAATTGCCGAGCATGTTGTAACCAATAAAGGGGAGCGTTTTCCGATTGAAGAATGGGATGAGCATTTCTATGAGTTTCATGCACCACAATCAACGGCACTTCATTCAACACGTGATGGACAGCCCTATCTAACAACGCCGTTGACGCGCTTAAATTTGAATTTTGACAAATTACCCAAAGAGGTTCAAGCACTTGCTAATAGTACGGGTATTTCGTTTCCAAGTAATAATATCTTTCATAGTATTTTGGCGCGATCGATTGAGTGCTATTACGCCATTGGTGAGATACTGCGTATATTTGAAGCTTATGAATACCCTGAAAAACCTTATGTTGATGTCACCTTTAAGGCAGGCAAAGCATGGGGTGCGACAGAAGCACCACGTGGCATTCAGATTGATTATTTTGAGTTTGATGATAAAGGGTGTGCAACAAAAATTCGCATTACGCCGCCCACTGCGCAAAACTTAGCTTGTATGGAGGCTGATTTGAAGCAATCATTGACTAAGTTTGGGTTGGATAAATCCGATGATGAATTAAGACAACATGCCGAAATGGTGATTCGTAATTACGATCCATGCATTTCATGTTCAGCGCACTTTTTGACATTGAATATTGAGCGTTTATGAGGTTGTTATGCATAGAAGATTCTTTCGTGGGTTTATACTCATAAGTTTGTTGCTGTGGGCGATATTTGCACTTGCTTTTTATCAGCATTTAAGTTTGCTTGGCATTGTTTTTGTCGCTTTCATGTTAGGCCTGAGGCATGGCTTTGACGTCGATCATATCGTGGCAATTGATAATGTAACACGTCAATTAGCACAACAAGGCAAACCCAGTGTGACAACTGGTCTCTTCTTTGCCTTAGGGCATTCAAGTGTTGTATTTTTACTGACTTTACTGGTTATTTTAGGGGTGAGTTTGAGTAAGGCAGAGAGCCTTGGCATCATTGGTATTGGGGCTGTGATTGGATCGGTTGTGTCAATTGCCTTTTTGTGGCTTACCGGAGGCATGAATTTATTATCACTGTATAAGCTCATCAAACATCAACAAAACACACATACACATTCGCCCTTAACACGTTGGTTTAAGCCTTTGTTTAAAATGGTGGATAAACCTTATAAAATGTATCCGGTTGGTTTTTTATTTGGTCTTGGTTTTGATACAGCAACTGAAATCGCTCTTTTGGGATTAGCGGCAACAGCATCATTAAGTGGCGAATCGATCTGGTTAATTTTGGCATTGCCAATCGCCTTTGCACTTGGTATGACTTGGGTTGATTCGTTAGATGCATTATTAATGACAAGGCTTATCAATACTCAGAAAATAAATGATCAGATCTTTCGTCGCTACAATATTGCGATACTATTGATCGTGATCAGTGCGTCGTTTATTGTCGGATTTATTCAGTTATTTGGATTATTTGATCTTGATGTCTATGGTGCGATCGGTTTTGTCAGTGATCACTCGCCATGGTTTGGTGGTGGCTTAGTGTTGTTGCTATTGGGTATATTTTTAGCATTGATATTTAAGCGACAAGTGCTGATGGGCAGAGCATTAACAGAGAATACTAAGTGATTATTTTAAAAACTCATTAAGCTGGTGTTGTATCGTTTGAATCCTTGCAATTAGTTGCTTAAAATTTAAGCATTGTCAGGCAGCATACCACTGTTTTGCATATCTACATAATCGGCACATAATTGGTCAAGAATTTCTCCTGTGGGAACGAGTTGAATGTTTGCACGTAGGCAGTCGTCATAATTTGAGAATGACGTTTTATAGAAAGTTTTCTTAATACGTATGACTTCATGCAATAAATCCTTGGTCAGTTTATTAACTGGGTGATAGTGAGAAATTTTTTCTATGTCATACCAGTGACGAGAGATTTTTTGATAACTCTGTTTTAATGACTTTCTGTTGCATTCACTATGGGCAAGTGTGATTTTCTCCCAGTAAGTTCTTTCTGACGAAAGTACAGTAATGTTATTGCAAGTGGGTAAGTCTAATCCGGTAGTGATTTCAGCAATATAAGGTCGAATAGTGTGATTTTGACTTGGTGTTGTTGCGTTACGCCCGCCAAACTCTAAAAGAATATATTCTTTCAAATAGTTATTGGAATGATTTGAATGATTGACTACAGATGGGTAGTAAATCGAGACACACTCAGGATTATCTGGTTGTATTTCAATCTCTAAGTGATTTAATGCGAGTTGATCAAGTTCATTAATGAGGTGGGGTACAACCTTCAAACGTACATGCTCAGCAACTTGCTGCTTAAGATAATCTGAAAACTTATCGATTTGACGTTTTGAAGGGGTAGAGTTAGGGTCAAATGGATCAAACTTCTTATTCTTAGGGTTAGGAAAGTCTGTAAAATATTGGTAATTTATGGTTATGTCAATATCTTCTGAAAATCTGTCGATCATGCCATATATTTTTGAGAGTGAAGTTCCGCCTTTGAATGCCATATTATGATTGGGCATTGAAAATAAAAGTTTGAGTATCAAGCAGATCCATATGTCCTTTTCCAAGATGATTTCACTTTTGGTAAAATGATGGGATGCTGCTTGCAAAATTTCCCTTTTTTCATGATCAGAAAGATCGAAATAGTTCTCAGACATTTAAGCATTTTCCTTTATGTATTTAGATAAAGCCGAATTTATCCATTGGGGCTTTTCTGCTTTAATGAGTTGATTAAATTCATTATGGCTTAGCTGAGTATGAATTTTTTTGATGATGTCATTTGTTATTTGATCTGTGCCAAGATGCCATAGTGCCGATAAGGCTAAGCCAACGTTCGTCCCAGCATGAACGAGCTTTCTTTTGTCATTGGTATGTATCAGCTTCACTTTGATGTTGCCTAATCTGAGTTCTCTAGATGCTCCACTTGTATAGTAAACTTTTGATAAAGGCACTTGAGTGCTGATTCTAAAGTGTCTTAACGCTTCAGCGCCATGCACTTGAATGCTTTCACCCCTTGCCGTGAGTTTAGATTGCAAGATTTGTTCTACACTAGGGCGAACTGAACCAATAAATCTATTGTGAGCGGGTCTAATGTATACGCCTCTGGCAATTCGCTCAACGATACCTGCTTTAGATAGTCGAGACATGTTTTTATCTATTGTACTTCTTGATCCCAAATTAACAAATTGTTCACTCGTAAAAGGTGTTCCTTTTTCTATTTTATTTACTTTGTCAACAAGAGACTGAGCTAAAGATTTCATTCCAAATACCTCGTGATCAAACATCTTTAATTTATGTCTGAAAAAATAGCATTTTTTCAGACATATTGCAAAGTATCACATAGAAGGTATTTTGCAGGTGATTCTTTCAAATCCTTGGTAATCCTTTAATACACTTCGGTCAATTCAATTATTGTGACGTAATTATGGCATTTTGCGTTTTAATTAAACCTTTTGCTGCTTCCAAGTCATCGTGACTTTAAGACCCAAGGTATGATCGTTTTCAAAAATAATGGTGCCACCGGTGAGACTCACTAGTTCATGAACGATCGCCAAGCCTAGGCCATAGTGTTTATTAGCATCCATGTTATTCTCAGAGAATCCTAGTTGCGTGATTTTACTTAGTTTATTATGAGAAACCCCTTGTCCATGATCAATGATGATCAGTTCAATAAGTTGCTTGGTTTGAGTTAAGCTAATATCGACTCTATCGGCAAAACGAAAGGCATTATCAAGAATATTGGTCAAAATACGGTTATAGACTTGTGCCGAGCCATAGACAATGGTGTCAGGTGTTTCCGTGTAATCAATGCGATGGCCCATATCGGCGTAGTTGTCTTGTAGTGTCAATAACATTAGGTTTAGGTCAATTTTTTTGCGCTGCTGTAAATGTAAGTTAGACAGTGATAAAAAGCTTTGTACCACCTCATTGATGTGATCAATATCTGCCATGCTTTTTATCGCATCCTTATTACCTTTTAACTCCAGTTGCTCTAGACGAAAACGCATGCGCGTTAACGGTGTTTTGATATCATGAGATATCGATGACATTAACTGTGCGCGTGTACGTGTCAAATTATGGATGCGCAACTTCATTTGTTCAAATAATGCTTTAGGTCCTGAGATAAGTCCAATATAAATGGAAGTATGTTGGGGAAGCCCCAATTCGACCAACATATGCTGACTCAGTTCAGTCAGTCGATACAAGCGCAGTAGTAACCAACAGGCAAATATCAACAAGAGAACAATCAGTAAGATGATGGCAAATTCAGCGGTAAATAAAGAGAAAAAATAATGATAGTTTTTGACGGCATGGATGTTAAGCCATAAATTTTTATGAATAAAAACCGAGAATTTATGAATAGTGTCTTGGTGTTTAAGTATTTTGTTCTCAAGATCTGGCGCATTCTTGATGGTGTAGTCTGGGTGAAATTGTGGTGTGCTAGATAAAGCCATTTGCAACTCAATGCGTTGGATTTGGACATCAGAAAAGTGTTTGCTATCAAAGGTTTGAATAAAATTATTCAACGCTTCATCTTCACCATATTTGACAATTTTAGCGATCTCCCACGCAATTTTATGATGTAGTTCCGCGTGAATATCTTCATTGATTTGGCGATATGCGCTTATAAAAAGATAGCTGATGGCGATAAAGCTTAAACAAAAAAAAGATAAAATACACAATAGATTGAGATGTTTTTTCATGTTGACCAATATTTGAAGTTAATGATAATAAAATGTCGTTGATTCGAGCCCTAAAAGCAAGGGAATCAATCAAAGATTTTTGTGCTGAAGTGAAATCTCGATTTTTAATCAATGCAAAGCAGGAATAAACTTAGAAACAAGTCGAATAAGGATGCTGACGACGACTAAGCCGTATAGCCAAGTAAACTTAGTGTTCATATCCTTTCGAAACTCGTGGAGCTCAGATCTAAGGGCTTTAATTTCAGATATGACATCCTTGATTTCAGAGTTAACACCTTTGTCTGTATTCATAATAAAGACCTTAGATTTATTCTTAGTGTGCCCAATTCTACCATCAAAATAGCGAAAACAGAACACCTAAACACGGCTGTCCCATCTAAAATATGTTGACTTTTGCTAAATTTATCTTTGAAGTTGTTAGCAAAGGAATCTACTGTATTAGCTATGACTCAGGAAA
>NZ_JBQAJM010000049.1:0-8273 GCF_052030685.1 Cysteiniphilum sp. 19S12-1 | reverse complement strand
TTACTCCATGATCTTAGATTACAAAAATAGAGTATCATAAAACAGCATAAAATAAAACCGCGTCAGGAATGCTCTCTTATAGTGTTAACTAATCCCTGCGCGAATCAGACCACCTAGGTCATTTTCAACAAGGAAGTTTTCTAAATAAGTATGTACCTCTTCAGTGGTGGCAAGTTTTAATACTTGTTTTAATACATTGCGACACTGCTTTTTAGTGACAGATCGTAATACGTGCTTGACCTTAAGAAGTACAGAAGCGTTCATGCTTAAGCTATCAAAGCCCATGCCGATAAGAAGTGCGGTGGCAATTGGGTTGCCGCCAAGCTCACCGCAGAGTGAAATTTCTTTGTTGTGTTTTTTGGCTACTTTAACCAAATGGTAAAGTGTGCGAATCATTGCTGGATGTAGTTGGTTGTATAGGTTAGCGACTTTTTCATTGGTGCGATCAACGGCTAATACATATTGTGCCAAGTCATTTGAGCCAATGGATACAAAGTCAACCAGACTAATTAATCGCTCTGCAAGTATAACTGCAGCTGGAACCTCAATCATGATGCCAATACGTGGTTTATCAATATCAAACCCTTCTTCAATGACTTCTTTGTAGGCTTGGCGAATAAGCTGTTTTGCTTCTTTGACTTCCTCAATAGTTGTAATCATTGGTAGCAATATATGCAAATTATCATGATGTAAACTGGCTTTAAGCATCGCCCTTATTTGCATTAAAAAAAGGTTGGACTGATCAAGCAGCATGCGAATGCCGCGCCAACCAAGCGCCGGATTCTGCTCTTCTTCGTAGAAGTAGGGTAATGTTTTGTCCGCGCCAACATCTAGGGTTCGTAAAACAGCAGGTTTATCAGGGAATGTTGATAAAATTTGCTGATAAATAATGCGCTGCTCATCCTCACTGGGGAAGCGTTCACGAATCATAAAGGGAATTTCAGAGCGATATAGACCAACGCCTGCGGCTCCTTGGCTTAAAGCTCGATCCAAGTCAGCAATTAAACCGACATTTGCTTTAAGTGTTATTTCATGACCATCAAGTGTTTCGCTCGATAAATCCTTAAGCGCTTGCAGTTCAATGGCTTTTTGGTTTTCATGCTTGATTAAGCGTTCATAGGCTGATTTAAGCCCTTTAGCAGGTTGAATATATATGCGACCAACATAGGCGTCAACAATAACTTCTTTACCATCAATAAAGCTAACCGGTAGTGCCTTGATGCTTGTGACAAAAGGCACGGACAAGGCTTTGGCTAGAATCGCAGCATGAGAGTAAGAGGAGCCGTGCTCTGATATAATTGCCTTTAAGCGTCCTTTGGGTACTTCAGCAATCATCGACGCAGTAATTTCGCTAGCAACAAGAACAGTATCAACAGCGTAGTGACTTTTCTTTAGAACTTTATTCTCAAGTGCCAAGAGGATACGCTTGCCTAAATCACGAATATCACTGGCGCGTTCGACAAAATAAGGCTCATCCATTTGCTCAAAAATCGTGGCTTGCTCGATGACAACACGTTTAATCGCGCTTTGCAACCAAACGCCTTGACGAATATAGTCAATGATGGCGTCATAAAAACGACTACTGTCTATCATTTGCAAATAGGCTTCAAATAACTGTGCTTCTTCACTACCTGCAAGGAGAGTAACACGTTGGAGCATCTCCTTTAAAGACTCTTTGACATCCTTTACTGCACTGATAAATAAACGTTCTTCATCGTCTGATTGAGTTGGTTTATCAGGAATTTCTTCAATGTCAGTAATGTTATAACGCGCAACTGCAATGCCTTTTTGTACGCCATCATTGGCGCTAACGCCATCAAAGTACATCGGACTTTGTGGTTTATATTCAATTTGCTCGGACACATCTTCAATATGGATGGCGCGATTTAGTGGTAGCGATAAATTAGCACACAATGTTGCAACATCAGTTTGTAAGCTTTCAGTAATCTTGTCTTTATCATTGAGTTGTAGCGCAATAATGGCAATAACATCACCTTTATGAACAACGGGAGCCGCTAGCAAAGATTGTAAGCGCTTGCGTGAAAGTGTTTGCAGAACACTGTAGCTTGAGGCCTTTGACATATCGGTAATAATAAGTGCCTCTTCACGCAAAGCAACTTTACCTAGAAGATCATCTTTGGCACTGATGTAGATCATGCCAGATCGCAGTGTCGGTACTAAAGTTGAAGCGCTTAATGTGTAAGTGTGTTCGGTTTCATCCAAAATAAAAACACTGCATGCATCAACACTAAGCACTTTACATGCTTCTTTAGCAAACATTGATAATACAACATCAAGCTCATGCTTAAGCTCAACGATTTTAACTAAAGACTGCCACAGCATGATAGTTACTCGCGGGGCCAATCTTTAAGCACGGGAAAGAAATGTTCAAGTGCCTTTTGATAAACATGGCGCTTAAAAGAAACCACTTTGCCTGCTGGGTACCAATAGTTAACCCAACGCCATTCATCAAATTCTGGTTTGTGACTGGCATTAAGATTAATTGCGCTATCGGCAGACTTTAAACGCAATAAAAACCACTTTTGTTTTTGACCAATGCACAGTGGGCAATTTCTTCTAATTAGCGACCTGGGAAGTCGATATCTTAACCATGTTCTTGTGGCAGCGATCACTTCAACATCATAAGGCATAAGTCCTACCTCTTCTTTGAGCTCTCGATACATTGCTTCAATCGGTGTTTCTCCGGAATTTAACCCACCTTGCGGAAACTGCCATGAACTTTGGTTGACGCGACGACCCCAGAACACTTTGTTTTGATCATTCATAATAATGATCGCCACATTTGCTCTGAAACCTTCTTGATCTATCACGATCATTTCCAAACCTAGTATTATCCTGTCGTTTAGCATACCGTAAAGATGGTAACTTTTCCTTGAAAATCTTGCTAAATTTTGCAAAAAAACTCTGATAGAATAGATCGCGGTAAAACAATCAACCAAATCTCAAGGAGCGTTATTAGTATGTCTGACTTTACACATTATCAAGCCATGGTTAGTGAATATGGGATCGAATTTGTCGATCTGCGTTTTACCGACACAAAAGGCAAAGAGCAACATGTTACCATTCCTGTACGTGCTGTTGATGAAGATTTCTTTGCTGATGGCAAAATGTTTGATGGTTCATCTATCGAAGGTTGGAAGGGGATTAATGAGTCAGATATGATTTTGATGCCAGACGCATCAACGATGTTAATTGATCCATTTTTTGAAGCGCCGACATTGATTATTCGTTGTGATATTTTAGAGCCAGCAACAATGCAGGCCTATGATCGTGATCCACGCTCAATTGCAA
Organism: Cysteiniphilum sp. 19S12-1; assembly: GCF_052030685.1. Lineage (NCBI taxonomy): Bacteria > Pseudomonadati > Pseudomonadota > Gammaproteobacteria > Thiotrichales > Fastidiosibacteraceae > Cysteiniphilum > Cysteiniphilum sp. 19S12-1. Next base: position 4,961 of record NZ_JBQAJM010000049.1, on the reverse strand, counting down.
AACGTTGTGAAACTTATATCAAGTCAACTGGCATTGCTGATACGGCATTTTTTGGTCCAGAGCCTGAGTTTTTTATCTTTGATGATGTGACTTATAAGTCAGATATGGAAGGTTCTGAGTATAAAATCAGAAGTAATGAATCCGCATGGAGCACCAATGACCTGCATGGCGGTCGCAATAATGGACATAAACCAGGTGTAAAAGGTGGTTATTTCCCAGTGCCACCAGTTGACTCGCTGCAAGATATTCGCTCAGAGATGTGTTCTATTTTGGAAGAGCTAGGTCAGGAAGTCGAAGTCCATCACCATGAGGTGGCAACGGCAGGTCAATGTGAGATTGGCACTAAGTTCTCAACATTAGTAGACAAAGCCGATCAAACACAAATCTTTAAATATGTAGTACACAATGTGGCGAATGGTTTTGGTAAAAGTGCGACGTTCATGCCAAAGCCAATTCCTGGCGATAATGGCTCAGGTATGCATGTGCATCAATCGCTTTCAAAAGAAGGTAAAAACTTATTTGCAGGCAATGGTTATGCAGGACTTTCAGAGGAAGCACTTTACTATATTGGCGGAATTATCAAGCATGCTAAGGCATTAAATGCATTTACTAATCCATCAACTAATAGCTATAAACGTTTAGTTCCAGGCTTTGAAGCTCCTGTTTTATTAGCGTATTCAGCACGTAATCGCTCGGCATCTATTCGTATCCCGTTTGTGAATAGTGAAAAAGCGCGTCGCATAGAAGTGCGTTTTGGTGATCCTATGGCAAATCCATATTTAGCATTCTCAGCAATGATAATGGCAGGAATTGATGGTATTAAAAATAAAATTCATCCGGGTGAGGCGATGGATAAGAACCTATATGACTTGCCGCCTGAAGAGCTTATTGATATCCCAACGGTGGCAGCATCACTAGAAGAGGCGCTTGCTGCGTTAGATGAAGATCGTGAGTTCTTAACCGCAGGTGGCGTATTCTCAGATGATATGATTAATGCCTATATTGATCTGAAAATGGAAGAAGTGCAGAAGCTTAATATGATACCACACCCTGTTGAATTTCAAATGTATTATAGTTTGTAATGATATCCATCAGGACTCACTAAGTAATAATTCAAAAATAAGTTGAGCTTTAATTACTCCTCTGACCCGTGCAGCTTAAGCTGCACGAGCAATCCCACAATAGGAGAGGTAATAGCTGACGCAACTTATTACTAAGCTTCTTGCTATGGATGGCAATAAATTCACTTTATTTGATGCATAAGAAATTAAACTGCTGTCAAACTTGCAATAGGTGAGTAAGTCTCTACAATCGAGCAATAAAATTTCATTCACACATTGGGAGTGTCCGCACATGGATATGACACAATTGTTTGTCGATTTATCACGTACGCAATTTGCGTTTACGGCTATTTTTCACTTTGTTTTTGTACCATTGACACTTGGTTTGTCATGGATGCTTTTTATTATGGAAGCGGCTTATGTCAAAACGGGTAAACAAGTATACAAAGATATGACTAAATTTTGGGGTAAACTTTTTGCGATTAACTTCGCAATGGGTGTTGTCACTGGAATTACCATGGAGTTTGAGTTTGGTCTAAACTGGGCATATTTTTCGCGCTTTATTGGCGAAAGTTTCGGTACGGTATTGGCCATTGAGGGCTTGACTGCTTTTATGACTGAAGCGACACTGTTTGGTTTGTTTTTCTTTACCTGGAATAAAGTCAGTAAAAAAACACATTTGTTGATTACTTTTTTCTTGGCATTGGGTACCAATTTGTCGATTGTTAATATCTTAGTCGCAAACAGCTGGATGCAGCATCCGGTAGCAACATTCCTGAACCCTGAGACAATGCAGATGCAATTAACGAGCTTTGTGCAAATCTATATGCAGGAGTTAGCACAAATTCGCATTGGCCATGTAGCTTTTGCCGGTTACTTAGTGTCTGCGGCATTTGTTGTTGGGATTAGCGCATGGTATCTCTTACGTAAGAGAAACACAGGGTTTGCGATGCGTTCACTTGCTGTGGGTCTTGGCTTTGGTCTATGCTCTTCGATCTTTATTTTTTTCTTGGGGGATGCTAATGGTCTTGCCGTTGATAAGTATGAACCAGCTAAAATGGCAGCAATTGAAGGACAGTGGGAAACACAAAAAGCACCCGCTGCTTGGTCAGCTGTTTCTTTGCCGTCACAAGTGCATGAGAAAAATTATTTTGAAATTCAAATTCCATGGATGTTGAGCTTAATTGCAGGACACAGCTTGTCTGCTACAGTAGAAGGGTTAAAGCCCATTATGCGCGAAAATAAAGAGCGCATTTATGATGGCTTGGTCGCATTAAAAGCATTGGAACAGATCAGAAATGGCAAAGGGACAGCCCAAGATTTTGATATTTTTGATCCGAAAAATCCAGAGACCAAAAAGTATCGTGATAATATTGGCTATGCCTTTATATTGCAGGCGCACGCCAAAGATCCTCACAATGCAAGTGCAGCAGAAGTTGCTAAGGCTGTTAAGGATACCATTCCAGAAGTATGGCCAGTGTATTGGAGTTTCAGAGTGATGCTAGCCTGTTGGGCAATTGTGTTTTTTGTTATGGTCTTTGGTGCAGTGCATGTATTGCGTCGCACACTCCTAAAATATCGTTGGTTTTTATGGTTGGCAGTACTAGCCATTCCTTTACCTTATATTGCAGCTGAAGCAGGTTGGATTATTGCTGAAATGGGGCGCCAACCATGGGTGGTGCACGGCATATTGCCAACGAGCATGGGGGCATCGACCTTGGCGTCATGGAATATCGTGGTGAGTCTTGCCTTTTTTGCATTGCTATATATTGGGCTGTTTGTTGTGGAGTTAATTGTTATGCTCAAGGTTGCACGCAAAGGGCCAACATCGCTAGGTAATGGCAATTATGATTATAAGGAGCATCAATAATGTTATTTGATTATATGACCTTACAAATTATCTGGTGGGCGATCATTCTTTTGGTCCTTATTCTTTATGCGACAACCGCAGGGTGCGACTTTGGTGTGACGATCATGATGCCATTTATGTCTAAGCATAAAGACTTTAAAGAAAATGATGTTGAAAGACGCTTAGCGCTAAATACCATTGCGCCTACTTGGGATGGTAATCAAACGTGGATTGTTATCGGTGGTGGTGCGCTATTTGGGATTTGGCCAGCTGTTTATGGCACGATTTTCTCAGGGTTATATCCGGCATTATTGCTAGTGCTATTTACCTTTTTCCTGCGTCCGCCTGGGTTTGACTATCGCAGTAAACTTGATGGTGATGGTTGGCGTAAATTCTGGGATTGGGGGCTTTTTATCAGTAGCTTTATTCCGGTGCTTATTTTTGGCTTGGTGCTTGGTGCGCTATTCCATGGTTTACCGTTTTACCATGATGATTTCTTATTAAGATCGATATATGCCGGTAATGCCTTTGCTAGTGTGTTATCACCTTTTGCTATTTTGTGCGCATTGTTAGCATTAAGCATGGCATTAATGCATGCTTGTTTGCACTTAAACCGTCGTTTGTCAGGTGAGCTGGGTTCGCGTTTTCGTCGTTTATCTAATCTGTTTATCATCATTAGTTTACTTCTTGTCACGATAGGCTTAATTATGTTGGCATATGTTGTCCCTGGGATGATTATTACCGGTACGCCAGCAAGTCTTGCGTTTAACACACAGGTTGATGTAGTTACCGGTGGTTGGTTGCATAACTATGCTGTTCATCCATGGATGTGGCTGGCGCCTATTTTATGCTATGTAATGCTATTACTTGCTGCCATTACCAAAGAGAAAAATGAAACACTGGCTTACTGGTGTTCAGCCTTGGCAATTGCCGCAATTATGTGCGCTGCAGCATTTGCATTATTTCCATTTATCGTACCATCTAACTGGGTAGGTGCTAATGGTTTTGGCAGTCAGAGTTTAACGATTTGGAATGTGTCAGCCTCTGAATATAGCCTGATGGGTATGCTGTATATTACGTTTGCATTTATGGTATTGATTGTCGCTTATAAGCTTTGGGGATTTAGTGCTGCATGGCGTGGTAAGTCTAAGCTTGATAAAGATGATTTAGAACAAAACAGTCATACATTCTACTAACTGGGTCAACAGAGGAATTTACTATGTGGTATATCACAATTATCATTATGTTAGCGATTTCAATGTATGTTGCTTATCGTTTTACACTGTACGTTGATGAAAAAATTGAAAAAGGGAAGTATAAAGAAATCAGTGATGACCCAAATCACGCAGCTAATAAAGGGGATCATCCTGATAAAAAAGGATAAAAAATAAAATATTTAAGATTAGGCTTTGATAATGCCTTGTGTTCTTTCTTGATGCTCTTGAATTTCTTTGGCTTGCACCGATAAAGTCGCTGTCGGACGTGCTAGTAAACGTTGCACACCAATTGGCTCACCAGTCAGTTCACAATATCCATACTCGCCATTTTCAATATGCTTTAGTGATTCATTAACTTTGCGTAATAACTTGCTTTGGCGATCGACAGTACGTAAATAAAGTTGCTGCATCTCCTGTGAGGTAGCAACATCATTTAAATCGGTATTACGTTCGGATTCAGCCAAGCTTTTCTTTGCATCATCAATCGCTTCACTTAACTCTTGTTTTTGCTGAAGCAATAGTTCCTTGAAAAAAGCCAACTGCTCTTCATTCATATATGCATCTTCGGGCATATTTAGTAGTTCTTTTTCTGTCAGCATAGCGTGCCTCCATTAACGAGTTAGTTTTTTATTAGGGCGTTTTTATATCATAAAAAATAACCTATCACTAATAAATTTACTGCATATAACTAAAAAAAGTAAAACTTAGTCATTTAGTCAAGAAAAGTTCTAAAGAAATGGTTAAATAAGTCAATTAGGAGAGCATTCCTGACGCGGTTTTATTTTATGCTGTTTTATGATACTCTATTTTTGTAATCTAAGATCATGGAGTAAC
>NZ_JBQAJM010000048.1:0-8804 GCF_052030685.1 Cysteiniphilum sp. 19S12-1 | reverse complement strand
AGGGTTTGAGGGGCGTTAAATTGCAAAAAAAGTTTGATTTGAATACTTAATAATCAAAAATTTACCAACTTGGGTATTGGTCGTTTGATGATGGGGCTAGGTGTTGCGTTTGCTACGGTGAGTTATATGAAAGCAGCGGCAACATGGTTTGATGAAAAAGGCTTCTCTGTTGCTAGTAGTTTATTGTTGACAGCGGCAATGGCTGGTGCCGTTGTTGGGCAAGCGCCTTTATCTGCATTATTTAATAGTGTTGGTTGGCAAGAGGGGTTGTATTACTGTGCAATTATTGGTGTGGTTTTTGCGATTGTGTATTGGCTTATTGTGCGTGATGACCCTGAAGAGGGGCATGCTAATTTAGCGGAGGAACAGGCAGCTCAAAATGAGCAAAAAAATATTTTAAAAATGGTCAAAAAAGTGATCAGTTCACGCAATAATTGGTTGCTTATGGCATATTCTGGGTTAATCTTTACGACGATTGATGCCTTTGGCGGGCTATGGGGTAATAGCTTCTTTGTCCAGAAATATGCACTAACAACGACACAAGCCAGTTACTTTATTTCGTGTATTTTTATTGGTATGGGCATTGGCGCGCCAATTATGGGGAAATTGTCGGTTAAGATCCGCTGTGTGCCGATTATGTTTTGCTGCACATTGATTGGTTTTGTGTCTTTGCTGGCTATTTTGTATTTGCATTTAAATGTAACCTTTTTAGTTATTGCCTGCCTTGTCTATGGCATTGTGACTAGCTCATTTATGTTGGTTTTTGTCGTCGGACGCAAGGTAAACCCATTATGGGTGATGGCGACTGCTGTAGCATTGATCAACACCGGAGAGCCTATATTTGGTGGCACCTTTGAAGGGCTTGTTGGCATGATTCTAGATCACTTGCAACCGGATGTCTTAGGTGCAAACTATAGTGTGTCAAGTTATGAAGTGGCCTTTAGTATTCTGCCTGCAAGTATTATCTTAGCACTATTGACCTTATGTTTTGTACGTGAACGGAAGTGCTAAAAACCTTATTTATTGAGCAAAGGCTAAATATTCACTCACAAGTGCTCACCGTACCCTCAGCCAGCGTTTACACAATCAAGGTGGGCTGGGATATGGTCATAGCAGTTTATTGACTCATAAAATCTTGGCGTTGTTGAGATATCTCTTGCTGTGTTTGCCATGTGCTAGGTTCACTTTGATTCTTTTGAGATACGTCACCTTGGTTATCATCAATGGTAGTCACTAAACCATATTGCGTATTATAGGTTTGGGTTTTAAAGCCTGCTTTTTGTAAAGCAATTGCGGAGCTTGTCGCAACAACGGTATTAACCGTGGCATAGGTCATTGACTTATCAAAGTTTGCATCAGCATAGCCTGAGCCAGTCATCATAAAGGTAAGACCAATAAGGATAGATATAATGTGTTGACGCATAAATAAGCCTTGTCACTTAAGGGTAAGATTAAGTTTAGTGATTTGACGCTCAGTTGTCTATGCGCTGGAGAAATTACTGATGGTTTCTTTGATTAACCATGACAATATAAGCTAGAGTATAAGCAATTAAGAATGCTATCAAGGTATATAAATGACCAAATGATTTGATATCGATTAAATAACTAAATGGCACACTGATTGCTAAATAAAAGAAAATTGACCAAGAAGAGCAGAGTGATTTCCATATTTTGCTTATGTCATTTTTGTAGTAGCTTAAGGAGTAGACAACAAATAAAATGATATGCGCAATAAGTGCTAACAGGACGGCTTTCATCGATGCTTGTATCATCAAATAAGACACAACCAGAAAGATGACATAGCTTAATGATAAACCAAAAGGTACTTTAAATGCGCGCTCAGCTTGAGGCTCAGACTTCCGTAAGCGTGCCAATGCGACAGGAATAGCAACGCATGAAATTAGCTGAAACACGGTAACCATGATCATGATGTTTTGCCAGTTTTTAGAGAAAAACACCATAATTACGCCAATGATAAAGACAGTAATTAATGAACGTCTTGATAGATTGTATTTAGCAATAATACGATCAAAGAATGAAGGCAGTTGACCATCTTGTGACATGCCAGTGATCATGCGTGAGCTTGAGCCCATATAAAGCGCTCCTGTGCCTGATGGACTAATCGCAGAGTCGGCATATAGCACCCAAATCATTGCGACATTAACGCCAATTAAACCAAGAAGTTGTGCCAATGGTGATGAGAAAATAGGTAAATTTTGCCAACCATGCTCAAGATACTTGGTTGGCATGGCACCGATAAAGGCAAACTGCAGAATGAGATAGACAACCAGACAGATAAGGACACAACCAATTAGTGCTAACGGAATATTGCGCTTTGGGTTTTTAAGCTCGGCACCAAATACTGCAATCATGCCAAAGCCATAAAAAGAATAAAAAATGCCACCAGTAACCACAGTGGCAATTGCGCCACCAATCATGCCACCCATAGATTGATGAAAGCCGCTTAATGAGAAGTTGGATGCATGAAACTCACCATGCCATCCTGCATAGACAATGATAATGATGCCAGTTGCAAGTGGTACAATAAGCTTAAATAACGTAATAACATTATTTACTTTAGACAGGATCTGTAATCCCCAAAAGTTTATCAAACCATATACAACAATCAAAAGTACAACATATAGCTCACCAGTTAATGACAAGTCTTTGCCTGCCATAAGACTTGGGTAGATACCACTAAGATATTGAATAGTTGCTGAAGCTTCAGATGGGATTACCAGAATCAGTCCCATTAGATTTGAAATGGCGACAACAAACCCATAGTCAGTATTCTTATGTGATAGTGTGAGAATGCGTGCGAAAAAAGCGCGCTCTTTAAACATTGTTGCGGTTTCAGCCAATAGCAAAGCCAAGATTAATGCTAAGACTGCACCAATTATCCAAGATAGAAATGCCATTGAACCTACTGCTCTTGCGGCATTGTAAGATGCGAAAAGCCAGCCACTGCCAATAATACAACCAACGCCAATGGCGATGGCAGAAAATAAAGCTGGTGATTTCATATTATCTGTATTAACAGCCATAAAGATTCCTCCCCTAAGTGTTTATTTAAAAATACATCATTATGATGTAACAACTTTCACAGTAAGCAACCGTCTCCCTTACGATGGCTTGCTATGGTTGGATTCAAAATCGGTCATATTTTCAATATCATAAAGCATTTATGTAAATACTTTGTGTATTGTTGTGTAATTGCTTGTAAATGTTTTTAATGATCTTCTGATTTCTGTGTAATAAGCACGAAATAAAACAGTGCGCTTAATATTAAAAAGATAATGTAAAATGCAGTGTAATTGGCAAAGTGCTTGTAAATAATGGCAGCAATTAACTCAAATACTAAGAATAAGAAAATTCCCCAAGAACCAACAATCATTTCCTTGATGAGCTTGTTGTCGTGTGTTTTGACTTTCATGCCAGCATACATTACAAAAAAGGCCAAATGCAGGATCAAAGCCACTGCCAAATTGATAATGCCTGAGATCATCAATAAGTAGCTTAAGAATAAAAAGATCACAAACGAAAAAACTTGTGGAAATGGTAAGTAGCTTATCGTTAAAGGGTCATTTTTATTGGCTTTGAGCTTGCTGTAGGCAATGGGTAATGCAATACATGAAATCAAAATAAATGTAGTGGTTAACGAAGCGATCAGCTGCCAGTTTCTAAAGAATATAATCAATACCAATGAGCAAATAAACGTAAAAATCAGGCAAATACGCGACATGCCAATTTGTTCGTTAATTTTGCCAAAAACTTTAGGTACTTGACCGTGCTTGCCCATCTCATTGAGCATACGCGTGCTCGCACCAGTATAAATAATTCCCGTCCCTGACGGACTGATAAAAGCGTCAGCATATAGAACAACCGCCAAGGCATTTAATCCAATAAGACCAGTTAATTGTGCTAACGGTGATTCAAAATTAAGTCCTGCCCAGTCATTATCAAGCATGTGTGGTGGTAGCGCGCCAATAAAGGCAACTTGCAGGAGCAAATAGATACCAAGAACAATTAGCACACTACTGATTAACGCTATTGGCACATTGCGTTTAGGATTTTTAAGCTCCGCGGTAAAGCTAACTGCCGTTTGGAATCCAAAGAATGAATAAAAAATACCACAACTGACAATCGCACCAAATATACTACTATTGCCAAAAGGGATAAAACTAGCATTTTGTGCGGTGAAATTGCTGCTATGAAATGCCGCAAGCAGCATAAGAACAGCAGTGACAATAGGAATAATAATTTTGAGTGTCGTAATAGAGTTATTAATCTTTGCAAAAAAGTGTATTCCCCAATAATTAATCAGTGTATATATCAACATAAACACACCAACCACGCCAACACCAGCTAAGGTTAGCGAGCCATTGGCGAATATATACGGCGTCATGGGTTTATAGATAGATGCTATATATTGCGTGGTTGCCATGGCTTCAGACGGAATGACAATTAAACCTAAAAGCCAGTTTGAGATGCCAGTAACGAAGCCAAAATGTGCGTTATGTGAAATGCTAATTAAGCGTGTGAAAAGCCCATTGACTGGATATTTGATGGCGATTTCTGCTAACAATAATGCCATGATTAACACAGCAAGAGCACCGATGATCCATGATAAAATGGATGCCCCACCCGCGGCTTTTGATGCGTAATATGAGGCAAACAGCCAACCGCTACCCATCATCGTGCCGATACTAATGGCAATTGCCGAGAACAGCCCCGGCTGATTTAGTTTCTTTTCCATACTACCTCCCCTGATATTTGGTTAGAACCTTTTAGATAATATTGGAAAAGTAGTTTTATGACAAGGTATGATGTGGTTTAAATTAAGACTTAAAGGTGTCCGATAAGAGCAATATATTGTCTGAATATATATGATATTATCATTATTACTAAGATACACTGCTAATGAGATCGGGAGATAGATCAACACCAAAGGAGACGACAATGAACTACAAATCATCTATTCAAAAAACACAACAGCATAACGTAAGTAAAAAAGCGCAGTTAGTAAAAATATTTAGGGAAATATTTGAAAAGGATGAGTTTGATGAAGCAGATATACATAAATATTTCCATCCTGATTACACACAACATGTTGATGGTAAGGTACTGAAATTTGATGATTTTCTTGCGCATATCAAATCATTAAAAGCAGCTGTAAATAAGGTGAATATTCATTTTGAGCACTTGATCGAGGATGGTAATAGAGTATGCAGTGTGCATTATCCTGAAGCTCAAAAAGTTAATGGCATGACCATTAAAGCAAAAGTGATTGCAATGTTTGAGTTCAAAGAAGATCAGCTGATTTTTTGTGATGAGTTGACACATTTAATTCAAGGTGAAGAGGATGATGCTGACTTGGGTTCTAGACATTGATTTAGTGAAAATGCTTTGCAATTAAACACCGCAAAAACATTTCTAAGTGATATAATCGCTAGATTGAATTTTTAGCGATTACTATTCCAATGGATATTTCAACAGCAACCGAGAGTGTTGCGCAAACAAAATTATTAAGCTTTTTCGCAAGTTGTGCTAAAGGCATTGAGTTGTTACTAAAAGATGAACTGTTAACACTAGGCGTTGATGAAGCGCGCGAAAAGCTTGCTGGTGTTGAGTTTGAAGCGGATCTTGCCACTGCTTATAAGGTCTGTTTGTGGTCACGTCTTGCCAACCAAGTGCATCGCAAATTACATGTGGCTAAATTTGACAGTGCGGATGCTTTTTATAATGAACTTTATTCTTTACCTTGGGCAAGTTTCTTTGATGTTAAACAGTCGATTAAAATCGAGGTTTCTGGTAAACATCAAGTGTTTAATAATACCCAGTTTGCTGCGCAAAAAGCAAAGGATGCGGTGGTTGATTATTTTCGTGATCAGATGGATGAACGCCCAAGTGTTGATCTAGAGCATCCAGATATTGTGATTAATATCCATTTACAAAAAGGCATGGCATTTATTTATTTGTCATTGACAGGACAAAGTTTACATCGTCGAGGTTATCGTTTAGCTCAAGGTGAGGCGCCCTTGAAGGAAACCCTCGCAGCTGCATTGCTTGTTAAAAGTGGTTGGCTGGATGAGCTTAAAAAAGATCAAGTGAACTTTATTGATCCAATGTGTGGTTCAGGGACGATTTTAATTGAAGCGGCAATGATGGCATATGATATTGCGCCAAATCTTGCGCGTGGTACGTTTTGTTTTATGCGTTGGTGTGATTTTGATCATAATGCATGGCAGACGCTAAAGTCAGAAGCGTTAATGCGCAAAAATATTGGCAAAGAAAAAAGCAATATAACTCTACTTGGTTATGACGATGATATGCGCGTATTGGACAAAGCACGACAAAATATAGCAAGTGCTGATCTTACTGGTGCGATTGAAGTCTTTGTGCAGGATGTCAGAGACTTAAGTAATGATACACATGAAAAAGCCGGATTTATCTTGACCAATCCTCCTTATGGTGAGCGCTTGTATCATGGCAGACCTGAAAAGTTACGGGGATTATTTAGCGGATTTGGCAAGGCATTAATACGTGGTTTCAGTGGCTGGAAGGTGTCTATCTTTAGTGCCGCAAGTGAACCTGTCAGAGCACTTGGATTACGATCGATGAAGGTTAATAAATTCTTTAATGGTGCGCTTGAGACGATGCTTTATCAATTTGAAGTATCAGATCAATGGGTGATGCAGCATGAATCTGCAGCACAGAAATTAACGCGTCAAGCTAAGAATGCAGTTTTGCAAGATGATGGCCATTTGGCGTTTAAAAATCGGCTATTAAAGAACTATCAGCAAATTCAAAAATGGGCACAGCAGCAAGGGCTTGAATGTTACCGTATTTATGACGCTGATTTACCTGAATATGCCGTTGCAGTTGATCTTTATAATACCCATGTGCATGTACAAGAATATCAAATTGGGAAAACCGTTGATGAGAAACTTGCACAAAAGCGTCTGTTGCAAGCGGTTTATCATATTGCTGAAGTATTAGGTGTTAGGTATGAGCAGATTCATTTAAAAACACGTCAACGACAAAAGGGTGATAGCCAATATCAAAGGCAGGCAATGACTGACAAGTTCCATGTGGTTAAAGAATATGATGCCTTGTTTTATGTGAATTTTGATGATTATTTAGATACTGGTCTTTTTTTAGATCACCGTAAAATGCGCCAAATCGTGGCAAAAGCAGCCAAAGGCAAAACGTTATTAAACCTATTTTCTTATACATGCTCGGCAAGTGTGCATGCAGCATTGATGGGTGCCAAAACGGTTAGTGTGGATATGTCAAAGACCTATCTAGATTGGGGAAAACGCAATTTACACTTGAATAAATTAAATGTTGATCAGCATTTATTTGTTCAATCTGATTGCTTTGTCTGGCTTAAGGAAGCAGTTAAAGCGCGTAAACAATTTGATGTGATTTTTTTAGATCCGCCAACATTCTCTAACTCTAAGCGTATGCAAAATGTTTTGGATGTACAGCGTGATCATGTTGAATTAATAGAACTTGCCATGCGACTTTTAACAAGAAATGGTGTATTGTATTTCTCTAATAACTATCGCAAGTTTAAATTTGATGAAGGATTGCAGGCGAAATATAATTGCCAGAATATTGATGATAAATGCTTGTCGCGCGACTTTCTAAGAAGACCAACGATTCACCATTGTTGGCAGATTTCAGCTAAATTGAATGGTTAGCTTTTTTCCTAGTGCATGAGCTATTTTTGAGAGCAGGTTAAAAGAGGGTAGCCTTGTATCAGAGCCGCTTTCAAGGCGAGAAATAACTTGTTGTGTAGTATTTGATTTCTCAGCAAGTTCTTTTTGACTAAGCCCTGACTCAATTCTTAACTGATAAGCAAGTTGGGCAATTTCATTAATATAGCGTTCTTGTTCAAAGTCTATGCTGAATTGCTTGTCATGTTCCATTTGCTCTTTGATGGCTGATTGGACACTTGATCCAATATGTTTATTTTTCATTTCTTAGTACCTCACTCATTCGTTTCTCAGCGATATCCTTATCTTTGCTTTCCAACTTTTGTGTTTTTTTCTCCACATAGTGAAGCAACACCATAGCATTTGAATCTTGCATGCAATATAGGATGCGATGTTGGTTCTTAAACTTATATTTAATTTCCCAAAGTTTACCTTTGATTTGTTTAAATTGTACTTTAACAAAGTCAAAGCCATACTTTTCTATGTCAGCAAATCTTGCATATGCAGCCAGCTTTTCATCACGTGGTAGCTTATTTATGTCCTCTTTCACAGGCTCACGGCCATTTGAGGTTTTGTAAAAATATATATCCATTACATAAATATAGGTTGCTTTTCTCATAAGGATACACCCAAATGGATGTGTGTCAAGTTTTTGATGACTTTTATCATTTATGGGGTTATCTGCAAAGCTAAACTTTACTAACTCTAGTTATTAATTACTTAAAAAGTGAAAAAGTGAAAAAGTGAAAAGGTGAAAAGGTGAAAAGGTGAAAAGTAATATGGTCATAGCCGGCTAGTTTTATCAATACATATTACCTGTCTGGATATCCCAAAGTTGAGCATATTTCCCTTTGAGCTTTATCAGTTCTTGATGCGTACCGCTTTCAATGATTTGCCCTTGATCCATTACATGGATGATATCGGCATGGCGAATTGTTGACAGTCGATGGGCAATAATAATCGTTGTTTTTGATTTAGAAATCTTGTTTAAAGCACGCTGTATAGCTGTTACGTCCAACTTTATATGGCTCTTAACTGCTGTTTTTGTCTCGCACTGAATGCGTAGTTTCAGCGCTCCTTATG
>NZ_JBQAJM010000047.1:0-10912 GCF_052030685.1 Cysteiniphilum sp. 19S12-1 | reverse complement strand
ATAAGGAGCGCTGAAACTACGCATTCAGTGCGAGACAAAAACAGCAGTTAAGAGCCATATAAAGTTGGACGTAACACTTTAGCGCATTTTAGGAACCATTTAGAGAAAACCCAATCACTTGCTATCAAGACTGGTATTACAACAACAAGTTGTTCAGGCTTAGGCTTTAATTATAAACAGGTTGTGGAAAGAATTATTGGCAGTGAAGTTGTTCTCACCTTCAATACACGAGCTGTATCACGAATACTGCTCTCATTACTACACATATCACTCTTAAATTCAACGATCACAGGCTTGTGCTGTCAAATTCGGTCAGTCACTACTTATATTGCAAACGACCAACAAAAACATAACCATGTCCGCGAATGGTTTGTAAGAGATTGGCTTGTTTGTCATCAATCTTGGTGCGTAGACGACTGATAATAACATCAAGTGAGCGACTGTCAGATTGATCTGCCATGCCAAATTTATCGGCAATCTCATGTTTGGATATCACCTGTCCTGGGCGTGTTAGAAAGAGCTCAAGTAAACGCTGCTCGGTTTGTGTTAGATTGATTTTATTACTTAGACTTGACAGTGTCTTATCGTGTAAGTGATAGCTTAATGAATTAAAGATAATGGCTTTTGTTTGATTTGATTTGTTGTTCATGCTGAATTTAATCAGATTATTAACACGCGCATACAGCTCATGAATATTAAATGGTTTTTCCATGTAATCATTGGCCTCAGCTTCAAGACCAATAATACGATTAACTTCTCCAGTGTTTGCGGAGAGAATTAAAATTGGGATATCTGGCAACTCTTTGCGAATACTTTTGCATAGCTCAATACCATACACATCAGGTAAATTAAGATCTAGTATGACTGTCGAGAAGTGTTCTTTTTACAGCATTTCCAAAGCATCTTGCCCGCAACTAGCATGTGAGCTAAATAAGAGTTTTTGCTCGAAAAAATGCGCTATTGCATCAGCAATGCCTTTGTCATCATCAATTATCAGCACTTTATTAATATTCATTTCTTCTTTTGCCCCATTTATATCCATGGCTTGTTACTCAAGTTTAGCCACTTTTACTTGATTCGTGAAGCATGATTATATCGGTATTTTGCTCGATGTAGTTAGCAATCAAAACGCAGGTTATGTTAATGGCTGTTAACAAACAAGGGGTTTAAAAGATGCTTTAACTGGGTATTATACAAACATCTCTGAGGGGAGGCGTGTGCAAGTTAACTGCTTTAAGGGGTCGTAATGAAAATGATGATTACTAATAAATATGGGAAAATAAAAAAAGGGGCTAAAATGAGTAAAATTAAAACAATTTCGATTCTGTGTTCATCGTTTATTTTATTTGGATGCGGTGGTGGCGGTGGTGATTCATCGGCAGATAATGGCTCAAGCACTGGAAGTGCCTCTGGTTATAATGTCTCTTATCCTAATAGTGTTGATCTTGCTGCTGGAGTTCAATCTAAATTGTTTGTTAATGTTGAAAGCCATGATTTGGGT
Organism: Cysteiniphilum sp. 19S12-1; assembly: GCF_052030685.1. NCBI lineage: Bacteria > Pseudomonadati > Pseudomonadota > Gammaproteobacteria > Thiotrichales > Fastidiosibacteraceae > Cysteiniphilum > Cysteiniphilum sp. 19S12-1. The sequence continues at coordinate 9,411 of NZ_JBQAJM010000047.1, read as the reverse complement.
GAAATCGGTAAGGTTAAGGCTCATCAGTATTATTCAGTGGAGATTATTCCTAATGCAGCGTATATATCAAAAAACGCATGTGTTGATTTAAAAATTAACGAAGCCTGTGAGTTATTGGTGACAACAACCATTGAGCAGCAAGTAGCAGAGGTTGCGCCGTTAGAATTAAAAATAACTTTTCCAGATGGTGGTGTTAAGCGCTATCAAACTGAAGTTGGTATTGCTCCGTTAAGTTTGGCGCCTGGTAAAAATGCAGTTTTACCCCTAAATAAGCAAAATTATATTTCAATAAGCAATAGCGGTACCAAGAATGCCGTTTATTTTGATGAAACCCCAAAGTTTACAGATGCAAATGGTAATGTTTTAAATGTTAATCTTGAGCAAAATACTTGCTCATTAGAGTTGGCTGCGGGCAAGTCTTGTGAGTTATATTTATCTTCTGATGTGAAGTTAAGCGGACAATTAAGGTTAATGGATTATGGTCTACAAGTGGCAAATTTTGGCTTTTCAGAAGTTGGGGTTATAGGTGATAAGTCAAAGGATATTCCAGCTAACGTTACAAAAGGAACTAGTTATCCTTTTACTTACGTTTTTACTAATCTTAGTGGTGTTTTAAAAGCAACAGGTGTGAGATTTGAGAATGTATTCCCTGAGTCTGAAGGGGTTAAGATTGATTTGGTTGGCAGTACTTGTAATGGTGTAACTGAGCTAGCACCACGTTCTTCATGTGTGTGGAAAGGCACGTTTACACCAGATGCTGTTGAAACCACTGTCGAGATATCGTCAAGTATCTTTTATGACGAGGGTTTAGGTGTTAATCTAACAAGTGTTGCGCAAGTAGTTGAGGTAGTTGTTAGTGGTGTCAAAACGATAGATATTCCAAGTATTGTTGCTGTTGGACAAAGTTATCCATTCGTTTATACCTTTAGCAATACTCATAGTACGCTACCTGCTACAGGCATAGATTTTGAGAATACAATTTCCGAGGAGGATGGTTTTATACTTAATCAAGATGAGAGTACTTGTCAGGGTGTAACTGAATTAACTCCTAAGTCGAGTTGCGAATGGAAAGGTGTTTTTGCCCCAGTTAAAGCAGGAGCTAATGTGACTTTAGCATCAGTATTATCATATGCGGAAGGAGTAAATATAGTATTGCAATCCCATTCAAAAGAATTATTGCCGACAACTCCAATTAACTCAGGTCCTGATGTTGATGAAGATGGTTGGTCATGGCCGGATAATAGATTTCAAGCATTAAAACAAGGAGATAATATCGTATGTGAGGATGCTGTTCAGGATCAGTTGACAGGGTTAGTTTGGGCTCGAGATGGAGAAGTATCTGGTCGGAGGCTTTGGTCCGACGCGATGACTTATGCGGACAATTTAGAGCTGTGCGGTTATAGCGACTGGAGGCTGCCAACAATAAATGAACTGAAGACTTTAGTCCAAATTACGGGTAGCGGCGCTGATTGGTTAAATAATCATGGATTTCATAATATTGATGAGACAATGCACTATTGGTCTTCTACTCCATATTTAGGAATAGAGACTGCTGATTGGTGGTGGTCCGAGAGTGGTAGTACTGCTTGGGTAGCATCGTTCAGCAACAGAAACGATATTACTGATCAGCTCACTCGCTTGCCTATTGATGTTTCACAATATCTATTATTGCCTGTTCGCGGTAAATCTGGAACTACGGAAAAAGCGGTTGTTCCAAGTATCGGTCCAGATAGTTCAGGAGGAGAGGGAAGTTGGCCAACTCCGCGTTTTAGCAATGTCGATAAGGTAGGTGAAGCAAGTTGTAGTGACGCTTTATATGATGAGTTGACGGGACTGATGTGGGGTAAAGCTGATTTAAACAGAACCGTCAAATTTACAGAAGCAATGAGCATGGCAAATAACTCAACTTTATGTGGATATTCAAATTGGCGTTTACCAACTTATGGTGAGCTACATAGTCTAGTGAATTTGGCATATGTTGGTGCTTGGAGGGAGTGGATTAATAACAATAGCTTTAATTTAGGATCGTCTGATTATTACTGGACCTCTTCGGTGAAGCCAAATGGTGAGTTTACTTTAATAAATGCACGTAGTGGACTTACACATGCGACGTCGAGTTCAGCTGGTGGCCATGGGAACTGGGGTGATATTATACTCGTGCGCACTGTCAATAATTAGTAATCCTAGGGAATGCATAGAGATAGATCGGTATTTAACCTGTTGTTTATTTGAATTTTAAACAAAATGCCGGAGCTAGCTTGTAAACGATATTGTTAGGATTTCTTGAGGTCATATCTGTGAACATAAAAGTGATGTTTTTTATATTAACTACTTACTTAGCTGGGGCAAGCTTGTTTGCTAATGAATCATTTAATATGTCAGTTAACGTGGTTTCACTAGAGGACAAAACTGTAGATAAGTCAGCACAAACGGACAAACCGATGATCTATGTTACCAATCGAGGTGCGACAAACAAAGTATTACATTGCGACATTAACAACGCTGGTAATGTAGTTCATTGCAAGAGCTTATCTGTGTTTAATGAACTTGTACCAGATAATGTTGTGGTATACCAACGTAAACTATATATGTTTGGCAAAAAACTAGCATTGCAATGTCCGTTATCTTCATCTGGGAGCATTATTGGTTGTATGCAACTGGATCATGCAGCGGCTTTGCCACTTGATTATGTGCCTTCTAATATGTATAGAAATGATCGCTATGCAATATTTACCTCCTTTACAAATGGCGATGTGGTCAGTTGTCAATTTGACAGTAATGATCAATTGGAGTCGTGCCACAAATCATCAGACAAATTTGCGATGCCGACAGGTATTGCCGTTGATGAGCATCATCAGTTTGCCTATGTCGTCAATTCAGCGCCGAGTATGAATAGTATTTTGCGTTGTAATATTGATGCCGTTACAGCAACGCTATCAAATTGTGCAAAAATGGATCGAACTTTGATGTCGATTACTTTGCCAATGGCAATTGCGTTCAATGGCAAAAACAAAATGATTTATATAGTAGATCATAAAAGTAGCACAGTTTCACGTTGTCAGCGAAATAGCTCTGGTGATTTTGTAAGCTGCCAACAAATGTTTGATGTTCCTTTGAATAAACCGGTTGGCATGAAGTTTACTTCAAATTATTCGAAGGTATATATAACAAATTACCACTCGGATAGCTTAACGCGGTGTAATGTCAACCCCGCAGGTGATTTTATAGATTGTGAAGCCCAGCTTAAAGAGTTTCTAAGCTCACCTGTAGGACTCGCTTTAAGTAATTAATGAGACTCTTTTATGTGGGAAGAATGAGAAGATTATGTTGTATTGTTTTGATGATATTTGTAGTACGCCCCGAGTAAGCAGCGGAAAATTAATTGGCTGTATTATGGTGTTTTTTTTACTAATTACCGTTGGCGTAAGTGGTGAAAATAGTGACAATGAAAAAATGATGTCACAGGTTTCTGCGCAAAGCAGACAATACACTTCAGAGGTACTCAGTGTTGGGATTGGGGGGATTGTGACGCCTAACCCTTATCTTAACACTGAGCCAACTATTTTACCTATTCCATTTATACAATATCAAGATGGTGGCTTTAATTTTGTGGGGACTTATGGCTCTTACGCGCTTTATCAACAAGGCAGCATGGTGACCTTGTTGGAGGGTTTTCTTTATCCTGAGGTTTATAAAGCAAGTAAGTCAAGTAATGCACGGATGCAACAATTAGATAAAAGAAACTATATTGTGATGGCGGGTATGTCGCAACAATTGCTAACACCGTATGGACGCTTGAATTTATCTATTGATTTTGATATTACGGGTAAATCAAATGGTTTTATGTCAACATTGGGATATAAAAATTTATTGAACTATCAGCTGAATCAGCATGCGCTTCAGCTGAGTTTTGGTGGGGGAGTTCAATACAGCAGCAGTCAATTATTAAATTATTACTATGGTGTGAGTTGCAAGGAAATGTTAGTGTCTGGGTTATCTGAGTATGCGCCGGATGCTGCGCTATCTCCTTTTTTAAGTTTTGGATTTAAATATACGTTCAAACAAAAATGGAGTGCGGCATTTAACGCGCGTTTAAATATATTACCTACGGAAGTGACTAACAGCCCGATGATTAGTGAGTATTATGTATTAACGTCATCCTTGGTGTTGAGCTATCGGTTTATTTAATTTAGATGTGTAATAGGGAGATTAGAAATGGTTGATCGAGTGAAGCTGATGACTTCGGTATGTTTGTTTGGTGTTGGGTATGGTAATTTGGTCTATCAGCCGGTGAACCCATCTTTTGGAGGGCATCCCAATAATGGATCCTTTTTATTGCAATCAGCAACTTTACAAAATGATCACAAAGATCCTTCTTCTAACAATGTTAGGCGAACACAAACGGCGGCTGAGCGTTTTCAAGAAAGATTGGACTCGATCATTACATCACAAATTGCAGCCTCCATTTTAAGGAGTGTCACTGATGATGAGGGCAATCTCATTGCAGGTAATGTTGAAACCGAGTCTTTTAAAGTAAAGGTTATTGAGCTTGGAGATAGCTTTATTATTCAAATTAACGATAAACTAACAGGAAACTCAAGTGAAATCACTATCGATAGTATCTAAGCATATTACGTGGGTTGTATTCAGTGTGAAAACGAAAATGTGCAAGCCCTTAAGTGGTTTGGTCTGTTTGCTATTAACCAGTTGCGCAATGACTAATCATGATGTTGAGTTTTATTCGAAGTCTTTGATTGGTCATAACCTTTATGCCAGAGAGTATATTACGCAAAAACCAAAACAGAAAATTAATATCGCTGTGTATAAGTTTGAGGATCAAACGGGGAAATATGAGACGACAGACTATGGAACTAATACATATTCTAAAGTGGTGACGCAAGACCCTGAGTCTGTGCTTATTGCCAAGCTGGTTGGCAGCGGTTGGTTTAATGTACTCGAGCGAAAGATTTTAAATTCTATTTTAACTGAGCGCAAACTTAATGAATTGGGAGATGATAAAACCATCCCCAAACTGAATTATGCAAGATACGCTCTAACAGGTGGGATTATCGATTATGAATCCAATATTACGACAGGGGGCGCAGGGGCCAAGTATTTTGGTATTGGAGGCTCTACAGAATATCAGATAGATCATATGACCGTAAGTTTAAGAGTGATAGATATTGATTCGGGAGAGGTAGTGATCTCGGTCATTGATACAAAGAAAATACTATCATATGGTTTGAACTTTGGTATTTTTCAATTTGTAAGTTTTAAAAAATTACTAGAAGCAGAAGCTGGCTTTACGCGTAATGAACCAAAAATCATCGTATTAAATGAAATTTTGGAGGATATTATTACTCAATTAATAACCGATGGCAAAAAAAATGGACTTTTTTCTTAAGAAATGAAGTAACTCCCATTGTTTGTTCTATACTTCGATTGGCGTCGGATAAAACACAACAGGAGTTAGCTATGAATAGTATGACAAATAAAATGGCTTGTCTAGTCGGGATGTCTCTTTTCGTTCTCAATGTGAATGCATCCGTTTCAGAAGACTTTACAACAATCCATAATACTGCGAAAACAGCAGTTGAAGCTTTGCAACCTGACATTACATTACCACTTAATGGCAGTTTGCAAGCGATGACAGCAAATACAACCAATGTAAATACGGAGGTAAATCAAACAGGTAGTAATATTTTAGTCAGTCAAATAACTGGTGATGAAGGTCAAATAGTATTAAGGCAAACAAATGAGGAACCATCTGCACCCAATATTGGTGTTAGCATTTTAGACAGTGATAATATGCAGCTGTCGTTAACACAAAGCGGTTCGGAGAATCTGTCGCTATTGCACGCAAATGGAAATAATACAATAGCTAGAATTAATCAAATATCAGCATCTTCGACAGGAAATAAAAGTGTTGTGACAACGGTGGGAGATGCTGCATTCGTTGATGTTTACCAAAATGCGGTGGCTGAGGAAAACAGCTTACGTTATCGTAGCAGTGGTGAGCGTAACCTTTTCTTTTTAAGGCAAGTAGGTGACAGTAATACAGCGGATATTGCATCGGAAGGTGACTTTAATTATATCTACACAGAATCTCGTGGTAATATGAATGATCATCAATCCACAGTCGTCGGCAATAATGGTTTTGTAAGAAGCCAAACCTTTGGTGACCTGAATGTTGAAAATTTTGATATATCGGGTGATATCAGTCGAGTGTACAACAGAGTAATGGGTGATGAAAATAGCTTGATGACATTATTTGTAGGAGATAGAAGCTATCTTAACTCCTATGTTTTAGGTGACTTAAGTCAGGCAAATCTAGAGATAACAGGTGATATTAACAATGTTAATCTGCAATTAAGAGGAGATCGAAACATAAGTAACAACTTTGTCGAAGGTTCCAGAAATACGTTATTATCTTATGCCGTAGGTGATGAAAATGATTTAGCTATTACCGCTACTGGTGATCAAAGCCGTGCGATTGCACAAGCAGCAGGCAATTTAAATGAAATAGATAACGTGGCAACAGGAGAGCAAAATAATCTTATTTCATATGCTTTGGGTGATTCAAACAAATTATTATCCGAAGTTCAAGGAGCGATCAATACAAGCTATATACAAGCAAGAGGTGACATGAATGACCTAACTAATTTAGTCGAAGGCGAAAGAAATAACTTAAACGCTTACGCTTTAGGTGATTCAAATTTAATGTTATCGGATGTGACGGGTAATTTAAATAGAAACACGGCTCAATTGTTGGGTAATGAAAATAGCTTTGATGGTATGATTGCGGGTAATAGCAATGATCTTAATTACTATGCATTAGGTAATGGCAATACAAGTGATATGGATATCACAGGAGATACTAACCGCTTAATCGCTCAAGCCAGAGGTGGTTTGAATGAGCTAAGTATGTTAATTGAAGGAGATTCAAATAACTTGGCTTTTTATGCTATTGGTGACTCTAATATGATCCTATCAGAAGTCGTTGGTGATACTAATATCATGCGTCTTCAAGCGCAAGGTGATTCCAATGTATTTGATTATCAAATCGCGGCTAATATGAACGATATTAATTATAATATTGTTGGTAATTTTAATGAAGTTACTACCATTTCAACGCGTGACAACTATGTAAGCACCACTCAACTGATTGGTGATGGTAATGTGATGGCATTTAACCATTATTAATTATAAGCAAACCTAACAAACGCTATAAATGCCCTTCGCTACTAAGGGCATAATTATTTAGTTAGTTTCTATCAAATCTAAACCTAAACTTTGCTGGTCTGCTTTTATCAGTGTTTGGAAATATCGTGTAGACCAGATGCTGGAGAGCATGTTTGCCAGTTTTGGAAATTTATTCTGATCTACACGAAACTCTGCATAAGTTGCATTTAAAAACAAAGCAGCTATGGCAATATCGGCAATGGTAATTTGATTGTTAATCAAAAAATTGTCTTTAATATTGCTTTCAAGATATAGAAGTTCTGTGGGCAGCTCATTGCTGATAGTATTATAAATAATATGCTCATCAGCTGCTTGATTTAGAAATTTTGGCTTTATAATCTTCTCATAAACTAACCCTTTGCCTAAATGTTCAGCTAACCGCGTGTCAGCATACTCTTCAAATTGCAGCGTTAGCGTACGTTCATACAAATCGCTAGGATAGATGCTGTTTTGCGGATATTTTCTATCTAAATAATCACAAATAACTGAGGAGTCATATAGTGATATCTGATCATCCTTGAAAGCAGGAATTTTCCCAAGGTGACTAATGCTCATAAATTCTTTTGTTTGATTGATAGGAATAACTGGTTCAATATTATATTGGATTTGCTTGATTTCGCATGTGGCAATTACTTTCTTAACAAAGGGAGATAATTGAGTGCCGTAGATAATATTCATTAGTTTGTCCTTAAAATTAATTTGGTTTTGCTTAAGCCATAAATATGGTATTAACAAAGCAAGATGCCAATGCTGTTATGGTTAATAACGATTAACGTTTTTGTAATGAATCAAGAATAAGTTGTGTTTTAACGCTCCCCCCCATCCGTGCAACCTAAGTTGTACGACCTCTCACACAAGGGGGAGGTACTAACTAATGTGTTTTATAAAGGTGAAGTATTTTCTTCAGTGGCAGTTAATTTCACTGTAATACATAAGCCTTGCTCATTAGAACTTGCTGATATTTCTCCTTTGTGCAGTTCAATAATTTTTTTGCAAATGGCAAGACCTAGGCCATGTCCTTTACTGTTTTGCTCACTATGCAAGTTTTTATGGTGGGCTAGAAAAAGCTTATCGATTTTATCCTTAGAAACACCAGGACCTGTATCTTGAAAATGTATGATTAACTTATTTTGCTCCAAATCACAGTCAATAGTGCAATGTTTGGCATATTTAATCGCGTTATTGGTAATGTTACTAAAGGCTCGATAGAGCAGCGTTTCATTGCCGTGCACAATATAATCTTGTGTCGTATTAATGCTGATTTTATCAGGGTGTTGCTGTTTAAGTTTGGCAAAAATGGTATTGATCTTAAAGCTCGTATCCTGTGTACTTTCTTGATAATAGCTCACTGTAGCTTTAATAAGCTCATCAATTTCATCTAAATCAGACGGAACTTGATCAAGTTCATACTTTGTTTGTAAGCGTACTTTGGCACGTCCAAGCGGTGTTTTGATATCATGAAAAAGTGTCGCTAAAATCATTGTTCGCTCAGCAATGAGATCCTTAACTTTTTGTTCTAAGACACGTTTTGTTTTACCAAGGAATGATTGATTGCTATTGCCATTGCCAAGGTAAACCTTACCTTTTAATACGGTTTGTTCATATGATTGATTGCTATTGCCATTGCCAAGTTCATGAATAGACTGTCTAAATAGCTTTAAACCACTATAGATAATTAAATAAATGATCATAAACATAAAAATAAAACGCAATATAATGGCAATGATAACCACCGGATCAGTCCAGGGGTTATGTGGTTTGAATCTAAATACTACCCACTTATCAGCATTTGGGTAATATTGATCAAAGGATAGTTGTTTATGTGTTTTGAAATATTCGATCATCTGATTATAAGTATGTAGTTCCAGATGATCACTAGTATGTGAATGTACTGCAATAGATACCGAATGCCGAGTGATCTGTTCATAGGTTTGAACAGCTAACTCAAGCTCGTTAACATCTAATTTTGCCATAGCATCACGAATATCAATCAAGTCTTTGATGACCCGATAATGATGCTTCTGATCAATAACATCCTTATAAAGATGTTTAATCATCAGCGTGCTTTGAATAACTAGTACGATGCAAGCACCTATACCCAAGTTGGTAAATTTTTGATTATTAAGTATTCAAATCAAACTTTTTTTGCAATTTAACGCCCCTCAAACC
>NZ_JBQAJM010000046.1:0-11274 GCF_052030685.1 Cysteiniphilum sp. 19S12-1 | reverse complement strand
CGCGAACATTCTCGCCAAGAACGAGGTGCCATTATACACACCAATTCACACCCCGCAACCCCTTTTTTCATCTTTTTGTGTTTTTATTTAAAATCGGTCAAAACACATCCCATTTAATAGAAATTTACAATGTTTGACGATACCGTTTAATGCATATTACGCCAACTATCAACACAAAGATGAGTATTGGCCACACACTAGAAAATACTTGGGCAAATTCATTACCCTTTAACACAATTCCTCTGATGATTCTCAAATAATGCGTTAGCGGCAATACCTCTCCAATATACTGCGCCCAAACTGGCATACCATAAAATGGGAACATAAAACCTGACAACAGCAGCGAAGGCAAAAAGAAAAAGAATGTCATCTGCATTGCCTGAAGCTGCGTCTTGGCAATGGTTGAAAAGGTAATGCCAACCAAAAGATTGGCTATAATAAACGGCAAAGTCGCTATAATCAGTAAAAGCACATTACCATAGAAAGGCACCTTAAAGAGCATTATTGCTGCGTAAAGAATCAGGCATAACTGCGCATAACCCACCAGTATATAGGGTGTAATTTTACCCAAAATAACTTCAAGCGGGCGCACAGGTGTTGCCAAAAGAGACTCCATCGTCCCAACTTCACGCTCACGCGTAATTGCAAGACCTGTCACCATTACCAATGTCATCGTTAGGATAACACCTGCCAAACCAGGCACAATATTGTACTGAGTAATCTGTTCAGGATTATATTTATTATGCACAACCACACTGAATGCTGACTGACCTGACTGCAGATATGAGAAACCATTTTTACTAAAGTCACGCGTGAAAACTGTATTTGTTAAATCTTTAAGCGCATTAATCGCATTACCTGAAGCAGAAGGATCGCTGCCATCAGCAACTAAAAGTATTTGTGGCTTTTGACCACGCAACATCTCTTTTGTAAAACCTGCAGGAATCTCAACAACAAACTGAGCTTTGGCTTCTTGCATCAGTGTTTGAGCTTCTTCTTTGGCAATATTCACATATTTGATATCAAAATATTGACTATTTTGTAACGCCGAAACTAATTGCCTTACTTGCGGTGTGTTGTCATAAACATTTAAAACGGTAGGCAAATGCCGCGGATTGGTGTTAATCGCAAATCCAAACAAGATTAATTGAATCAAAGGAATTCCAACCACCATACCAATGGTAACCTTATCACGCAGCATATGCGTAAATTCTTTCATCATCACAGCGATATAGCGCTGCAAACTAAAACCATATTGAAACTTCATGAGAAATTATCCTGATGTTGCTGCATTAAATGAATGAACACATCTTCTAAGGAAGGTTTAATCTCTTGCCATTCATAGTGACAATTTTGCTGTAGCACATCGTTAATATCAGTATTTTTTAACGCACTAACGTGCAAATCAAGTCCAAAAGCTGAAACCTGAACAATTTTATTGTTTTGCGCTAAGTCTACACGCAACTGTGATAAATTTTTCCCGCGGACAATCCATGTTCTCAATCCCGCCAAGTCTATCACTTTCGCGCATGTGCCACTAACCAACAAATCACCATAAGCAATATAAGCTAATTTATTGCAACGCTCAGCTTCATCCATATAGTGTGTACTTACCAGTGTCGTAATTCCTTGTTGAGACAATCGAAAAATTTCATCCCAAAAATCACGTCGCGCCTTAGGGTCAACACCTGCTGTTGGTTCATCTAATAACAACAACTCAGGTTCATGAATGGTTGCCACACCTAGAGCAAGTCGCTGCTTCCAGCCACCTGATAACGTCCCTGCTAATTGTTTTTTACGTGCCTGACCAATCTCTAGCTGCTCAATAATTCGCTGAACTTTCTCTTTGCGATTAGCTACATTAAAAAGTCGCGCAAAGAAATTCAGATTCTCTTCTATCGTCAAATCAGCATAAAGGCTAAACCGTTGCGTCATGTAGCCAACCTTTTGCTTAATGAGACTCCCTTGAGTTTTAATATCATAGCCCAAACAAGTACCCTGACCACTATCAACCTCAAGCAGTCCACAAATCATCCGAATAGTGGTTGTTTTACCAGAACCGTTAGGTCCAAGAAAGCCATAAATATCACCCTTTTCAACTTGAAGATTGATATTATTAACAACTTTTTTGCCATAAAAGCTTTTACTGACATTTTGCACATCGATGACCAAAGACATCACGACTCCTTTGTCAAATAAACGCTCACGGGCTGTCCAGGGTGCCAGTTTTTCATCGCTTTTTTATCAATTTTTGCTTCAACTTTAAAGCTTAAGTCTGCACGTGTTGACTGACTATAAATAACAGGCGGTGTATACTCTGCTTCAGGTGAAACATAGCTTATCGTGGCACTATTATTTTGACCTAATCCATCAACGCGAAAATAAACCATTTGCCCAATCGCTATTTGATGTAGATCAGGCTCAGGCACATAGAAAATAAGTTTTATTTGCTCTGGAATTAATAGTGACACAATTGGCTTATAGCTTTGAACTTCCTCATTTGGCCAATAATAGGTATCAAAAACCATCGCATTACTTTTGGCAACAATATTTGTCTGATCAGCATACCACTGCGAAAGTGCTTGATTTTTTTGACTTGACACAACCTTTGCTTTGGCACTTTGAATCTGTTTTTCACGCGCCTTAAGCTTATAGGTTACCAATTCTGCTTTAAGTGTTTCTAATTGCGCTACTGCTTGGTTGTATTTAGAGAGATCTAAATCGTAGGCTTGTTGGGAAATACTACCATCTTTTATTAAAGTCTGTGATCGCTCATAGCTTAATCTAGCATACTCAAGATCAGCCTGTGCTTTTTTAATTTCAGCTTCAACTTGATCAATATAAGGTCTACGCTTCCCTGTAAGTAAATCCTCATAAGTATACTGATTCGCTAGCACTGACGCCTTATCCACCTCCGTTTGCAACTGATACGGCGCCTTCTCCAAGGTGAAAAGTAACTGACCTTTTTTAATCAATTGCCCCTTGTGCACATCGAGACTGACTAATCGACCTGAAACACTGGATGAAATATAACTTAAATTCGCCTCAATATAACCTGGTAAAGCTTTTGAGTCTTGTTGCGACATGCGCCAATATAGCGTAACAATGACAACAATTAACACCAATGAAACAACAGCAATCATCTTATACATAGATTTTATGGGCTTCATCATAACTCACCTTTGGCTTATAGGCATATCATCACGCGCATTAAGCTCATCAAATGCTGCGACCATAATCATAATGATAAGTGGCAAAGTTAACGCATCAACAAAAACAATAACAACATGCTCAATGCCAAAGTTCATGTCACCTGCATGACCTATTGCCATAAATAACGCGTAGACAACATATTTAAGTAAAAGCACCAACATCACAATAAAGCCTAATTGCAAGGCATAAAGAAAGTTGCCTGTTAATAAGCGAAAATTCTCACGAAAGCTCATCCACACACCGACATTACCAAGAAGCACTGTGGGTAATAAGATCAACGTGAAGCTTGCTGCTAACCACAGACCAAATATATTTAAGAAGCTCGCCAAGAACCATAGAAATCCATTTAAAATGCAAACCATCAAGAATAAAGGAAAGCGCTTTTTGAAAATGATGAACGCTTTTTTGATCGTCTCTTTTTGCGCTACACCTTCTTTAAGGTAATTACCGCCAACACATACCAAAAGCCCATAAACGCACATGGTCACAAACATTGAAAATAGACCTAAAAACGCCAAGAATTGCGCATCTGGTAAGCTATCTGGCAATTTCCCTGACTGCATATAGCTTTGTATTGCCTCACCAACACCAGAATTTAGAGCATACAGTTTAAAATACTCAGCAATCGCCGCGCTGACCATTGCCAATAAAAAGCACGATTTTAGTGTTGCACGATACATCTGCCATGCACTTTTGAGTGTATTAACAATAGCACCTTTGTGTTTTAACATTGATTATTTCCGTAAAGCCATTTGACCTAAAAATGTTATTGTGGCAGATTAATCAAATCTTATAGTTATATCAATGCTTAGATGGCAGGAATTTAAATATGGAATTCTCAGATCGCGTTAAAGATCATTTCAGCAACTCAATTCAAACAAGCATCCTAATTGCCGACGGTCTAGCCGATGCCATCGCTCATGCAGGTCAAGTCTTGGTATCAAGCATTTTAGCTGGCAAGAAGATCTTAAGCTGTGGTAGTGGCGGTTCTGCCGCACTTTCTAATTACTTTAGCACACAACTTTTGCATAAATTCTCCATGGAACGCCCAGCATTACCCGCAATTTCTCTATCTAGTGATACTGCGGCATTAACTTCTATTGCCAATGATCATAGCTTTCGTTATGCTTTTTCACAACAAATTAGCGCCTTAGGTCAGCCTGAAGATATTCTATTATGCATGAGCACCTCAGGAAATGCTGAAAGTATCGTAGAAGCTATCAAAGTAGCACACGAAAAAAATATGCATATTATTAGCTTAACCGGCAAAGATGGTGGTAAGATACGTGCCATGTACAGGCCGAGTGACCTTGAGATTTGCATCCCTTCTGAGCAAGTTGCTTGCATCCACGAGGGACAATTGACAGTCATAAATTGTCTTTGTGAAGCAATCGATCATGGTCTCTTTGGCGTATAACCCAATACATAATGTGAGTGATAAAAGTTATAAATATGAAAAAACAACTTATTTTTTTTGCTACCTGTAGCACGCTTCTACTTTCGGGGTGTAGCATTTTTACTCCGTACACACCACCCATTCAGCAAGGCAAGATCATCTCTCAAGACATCATGAAACAGATTAAACCGGGAATGACCAAAGAACAAATCAAATATATCTTAGGGACACCGGATGTAATTGATCCTTTTGCACAAGATCAATGGAATTATATCTATAGCTTCCAAAACTCATTTGATGCTCCACGCTCGGAAAAACAGCTCATTTTAACGTTCAAGGGTAACAAACTTACTCAAGTAGGTGGTGACTACTCCCCACCTGAGACCATATACATCAGCAAGTAATTCTTGCCATCACATAGAAAATTCCATTTTTTCCACCTATACTGTCTAGCATGTAATGGATAACCATTTGATTGCTTATGACTCAGCACGGAATCAGTAGTTTTTTACTTAGCCAAAACCTTATTAATAATGATGACCTTGAACAAGCCATTGATGAAATAGACAATAGCAATGAGCAGCTCATCACTCATTTAATTCACAATAAACTACTTGATGCCAATGCATTTGCCATCGAGTCATCACAGTTTTTCAATTTACCTCTTTTTGACCTTAATGCTTATGATTTGGACTTTTTTCCGCGCGCTTTTCTGGATGAGCGCCTGATTAATGACTACGTCTGTTTGCCGCTTTACAAAAAAGATAAGACACTACTATTAGCAACCAGTGATCCATTAAACTTAAATGCCGTACGTGAGTTTCGCTTTTTCAGTAATCTAGATATTGAACAAGTCATTGTTGATGACAGTCTACTTAGACGTTTGATCAAAGAAGTTACCGAGAATACTACTGATCATGCCATGAAAACACTTGAAGGCATGGACCTTGAGGAAATTGATCTTGATATTGTTGAGTCCGATGATTTTGAGGATGATGATGACTTTGGTGATAACGATGAACCCGTGATCAAATACATCAACAAAATTATTGTTGATGCGATTAATAAAGGCGCTTCTGATATCCACTTTGAACCCTATGCCACTAACTTTAGAATCCGTTATCGTATTGATGGTTTGCTGCAAGAGATTGCCACACCACCACTTAAAATTGCCGCACGAACCGCCGCTAGAATTAAAATCATGTCGCAATTAAATATTGCAGAGAAGCGTATCCCCCAAGATGGACGCTTTAAATTAAAAATATCTAAGACGCATGTTATTGATTTTAGGGTCAGCACCTGCCCAACCGCCTTTGGCGAGAAGGTTGTCTTAAGGATCTTGGATCAAGCCAAAACAAATCTCAGTGTTGATAAGCTTGGTTTTGAACCGCATCAACAAGAAGTTTATCTTGCGGCATTAAAGCAATCCCAAGGAATGATTCTAGTAACCGGTCCAACTGGAAGTGGTAAAACAGTCACACTTTACACAGGACTACACATCATTAACACCGTTGATAAGAATATTTCTACCGCTGAAGACCCGGTTGAAATCAATGTTAACGGGATTAATCAGGTGCAAATTAATAACAAACAAGGACTTACATTTGCTCGTGCTTTAAAATCTTTTTTACGTCAAGATCCCGATATTATTATGATTGGTGAGATTCGTGACTTTGAAACCGCTGATATTGCAATCAAAGCGGCGCAAACAGGGCATTTAGTATTATCAACAGTACATACCAATAGCGCGCCTGAGACACTAAACCGCTTATTGGACATGGGCATTCCCCACTACAATATTATCTCTTCTGTGTCACTGATTATTGCTCAGCGTTTGGCACGTAAGCTCTGCCCACATTGCAAAAAACCAGCCCCTGATATTACCCGTGAACTGTTATTAAACATGGGTATTAGACCACAATATGTTGAAAAAGAGTTTACCGCATATACCAATGATCCAAAGGGTTGTGCGCGTTGTTTTAAAGGGTTTCGTGGGCGTGTTGCCATATATGAGGTAATGCCTCTGAGTCTGGCAATGAGCCGTTTGATTGTCGAAGGGCGCAGCACATTAACTTTGGCTGAGCAAGCCCAGCGCGAAGGCATTGACAATCTACAACAATCAGCTTTAATCAAAGTAGTTCATGGTGTCACTTCAATTGAAGAAGCGCATCGTGTTACCTCAATATAGTATTGATGAAGGTGAATAGATGAAAACAGTAAAAAAAACCAGTATCAAAAAGCAAACATTTCTATGGTCTGGCTATGATCGCCGTAGCATTGAGACCAATGGCATTATTGAAGCAATCAATATTGACCTTGCTAAAGCACAGATTGAACGCAATGGGATTAAAATCAGCAAAATCAAAAAACAACCGATTGAGCTCTTTCCTCAACGCATTAAAGAGGCCGAAATCACATTGCTTGCTCGACAGTTGGCAACCATGGCACACGCAGGAGTTCCGATTATTCGCGCATTAGATACAATCATGGAATCAAGTAAAAACAACTCATTCAAGAAGTTATTGATTCAAATTAAACAAAATGTCGAGAGTGGTAATTCGTTTAGTGATACGCTAAAAATGCACCCAAAATACTTTGATAAATTATTCTGCAGCCTGTGTGCTGCCGGTGAAGAATCCGGAACGCTTGATGTTATGCTTGATCGCGTTGCCTCGCATCGCGAATCTGTACAAAGTATTAAAAAGAAAGTTAAAAAGGCACTCACCTATCCTATTATGGTGATTTGTGTTGCCATTATTGTTACCTGGGTTTTACTTAATTATGCCGTACCCGCATTTGCCGATATTTTTATCTCCTCAGGCACTAAGTTGCCAACCATTACGCAAATCACGATTGACCTTTCAGAGTTTAGTCAGAAATACTGGTGGATTTTAGTCGTGGTCGTCGTTGCCACAATTGTGGCATTTAAAGTAGCTAAAAAGCGCTATCCTAAAGTGCAAGTATGGATTGACTACACATTGCTTAAACTTCCTGTCATAGGCAAAGTCATTCAAAAGTCCTCACTTGCCCGCTTTGCACGTACACTTGAAACAACCTCTTCAGCGGGGATGCCCTTGCTTGATGCATTAACAACAGTTGCTAATGCTACAGGTAATTCACGCTATGAAAAAGCGACGTTGTTTATCAAAGATGAGATTTCCAAAGGGCGAACGATGTTGCATGCAGCTTCTGAAACACATGTTTTCCCAGGGCTGATGTTACAGATGATCTCAGTAGGTGAAGAATCAGGGCAAGTCGAAGAAATGCTTGCCAATATCGCTAAGATTTATGAAGAAGATGTCGACGTGCTTGTCACTAATCTCAGTAGTGCTTTAGAGCCGATTATCATGATCATCTTAGGCTGTATCGTTGGCTTTTTGGTTGTTAGTATGTATGTACCGATGTTTAGCCTTGGTGAAGCGCTTTAATGATTGAAGTTAATTATCGCAATCATCCATGCCATTTAATTTGCCTTGCGCTTTCAAATCATTCAACGCTTTCCAACTGGCATCACTACAACCTTGCGGTTGCGTCTTTGGCATACACCATGCACTCCATGTGCCTTTATCAACGGTTTGTAAGCATTGTTTAAAGCCCGCTACTTGTAAATAAGCAGGTGGTAATACTTGCGCTGTTTTCATATTTGCATCCTTTGCAGTTGAATATTGGTTATCCTTTTGTGCCAACGTCACATAAGCATTCATCACCATTTTTTTTGAAACGCTCAGGTTATCATTATCTTTTGGCGCGGCATCTGCTAGCATATTCACTTTGGTATACATCACCGCACGCGGCTCAACAGAAGATTGACTAACACTATAATTGACTGAACGAATAAAATAATGGCTATTGGTCTTATGATTAAAGTCATTGACATACTGCTCAATCGATTGATACATCGAAATCATGGTATTGTCTTTTGCTTGATCTAACATTTCAGCGGTTGGGTCAAAATTAACGACCTCAACTTTGAAGCGGCTATTATTTGAGTTATTATTCTTTAACTCTTTTTGCAAGGTTTTAATTTCTTCACTTGTTAGACGCGCTTGAATAACCAATCGAATATTCTGCGCGCCACTATCTGCTTGTTTTTCTTTGTAATCTACCACCTTCCAGTCAATCTTTGGTAAAACACCTGATAGATTTTGAATCGCTGCTTTTTGAATAATCGTATTATCACCCTGCAAAGCCGTTGCATTGACAATAACATTTACCAATGCAGTCGTTGACTTAACGACGATTTCACTACTTTTAGAAAAACTAATCGTTGATTCTGAAGGTGTATTACTATCAGCATAAGCGCTAATACATAATAGCGATGCCGCACTTAACAACATGACTTTTTTTATTTGATTCATTGAATTTATCCTAAGCAATTTTTATTTAATATAACACTGGTAATTCTATCATTTTTTAAATAACAACCTCTACCATGATCCAGCATTTACTTGCAAATCGATATTTTATCTACGATACTTTGAAGACATTTGACTAAAAGGATTTATCCCATGATGACCAGAAAACAATTAATCAATGCAATATTTATCGGATCATTCGCCACCATACTAAGCGCCTGCACACATAATCAGTTTAGCGCTTTTGACTCGCCGAATGCCGATAGTCAGCCGAAAACACCGGGTTATTACAATCCAAATAATCAAAACTATGCGATGCCGCAAAACCAACAACCGATTGTTGAGAACCAATTCTACTGGAAAGAATCTCATGGCAAATCGGCGGTTGCTCCTGAGTAGCCCTAATAATATACCCATCGTAAATCATTTTGAGGTGTTAGTTGTGAAGTAGTTTGTGTTGATTTTAATTAGTTGACATTTGATAGAGGGAGTAATTGAAGCTCGACTTATTTTTGAATTATTACTATGGTCGTTAACTGCTCTATCGCTATTCTTTTATCTTGGCGTTATCCTTAGCCGATGCATCTTCTTTATTATCTAGCACTTTTGGTTTTTCTTGATCTTCTGATTTGTCTCTCTCTGATCTTTCTAACAACATATCACTTTTGATCTTATCTAAAGTTGGCTTAATATCCGCATAGGCTTTATCAATCTGATGATTAAACTCACCTTGGCTTTGTGCTTTGAGCACCGAGGTGACTTTTTTCTCAAGCTCAGCTAACGGCATATTGCGCGCTTCAGCAGGCATGATATCTAAACCAATTGATTGATAGAGTTTAGAGAGCGCTTCATGCGCACGCGCTAAGGTGACATCTTTGTCAAACTGTGCCGAAATCGCTTCAATACCTCGACGTATGGTGATTTGCTCATTGCCTTGATTGGCTTTTTCAAGTTTTTCAGCATGTTCAAAAAGCGACATCGATACTTTGGCCTCTTGCACTGCATAGTGAGCATCTTCTTGCCATAATAAATAGTTCGTATAGGCAATACGCACTTGGGTTAATACCGTAATCGTAGTTGCAATTTGTTTTAACTGTTCAAAGCTATGCGTTTGATTGGCAAGATTAATGGCATATGGACCGGTTAATACCGTTTGAATCAAATTAAGCGAGGCACCGATGTTGCCTCCCAACCAGTATTGGTTTTTCATAAACTCATTATTTGTAGCATTATAGCCAAAGGTAAAATCAATACCTGGCAGCATATTAACAATTGCCGCTTGAATTCCTTTTTTGGCAATCTCGGCTTGATATGAAGCTTGGCGTAATTCCGGGCGATATATCAATGCTAAAGTATCCATTTTTTCAAACTGTGGATTAATATCCGGCAGTTGCGCCAAATCAGTCCCTGGATTGGTTAGCTCAAATTCACTGCCTAAAGAGGCATTCATTAAACGCGCTAAAGTGGCTTTCGCATCCGCAATTTGTGCATTTAATTGATTAATTTTACGAATCGCTTTAATTAGTACTTGTTGATAATCAAGCTCAATTTGCGGGGTGTTGGCTTTGCTGCTGGCTGCCTCTTTGGAGCGCTTCAAGGCTAATTCTGCTTTTTCCTTAAAGCGAGTCACTTCAGAAATCATCGTTTGTGCCGTCCACGCCTTCCAGTAAGCGGAAACCACTTCCTGAATCAATTGTTGAGTGATCTTACGACGCTCTTCTTCGGCTATCATCACACGATTAGCTTGTTGTTGAGCTCTGGTGTAACTCAAACCAAGATCCAACAAACTCCATTGTAAACCGTATGATTGATTAATCACCTCGCGCGGAGTGAAGCTCTGATCTCCCGATACGACTTGACCATTGGAGTCTACGAGGTTTTGGATTAAATCATTATTTCTAAAGCTGTAATCAACACCCATATTAAGGGCTGGTAGCATTTCCATATAGGCTGCTTTTAAATTACCCGATTCGAGCATTAATTGTGCTTGTTGCACTTTATGATCAAGGTTATATTTCAACGTGCGCGCAATCGCTTCCGATAATGTAATCTTATGATTAATCGCCTGTTGCGCGTTGAACGCATTATGTAATCCTTTATAGGTATTATTCAATTGCGTTTCATGATCAACTGCTGTTGGCGTAATGCTACAACCGGCCATGATTAACGGCACAAATATCAAAGCAATTTGTTTGACACAAGTGCCTTTCCTGCATCCTAGTTCCTTTTTATAAACTGAAGTTACGCACTTTTGATGTTTGAATTTAAGAAATACGACCACAGATTATGAGTGAAATAAATAAAACTGAT
>NZ_JBQAJM010000045.1:0-12028 GCF_052030685.1 Cysteiniphilum sp. 19S12-1 | reverse complement strand
TAAGGCCTTAAAGTAGTCAAAAAAACTCCCGCATTCACCGTGGGACTATCAACGCCAAATAGTTGGGGACGCTACAACTATTCTTAGCCACCAACACCTGTGACCCCATCATATTATTTGCATTTGAATACGTTTGGACTGGGTAGTTTTCATTCAGGTTCCAGTTTCTCTCAAATAAAGCATAGTCTTTTCGATGTTTTTCCAAGTCATATGTTAAGTCAGGCTTTAGTCCTACATTTGAGATATTTTGCATTTGCTGTGTATTATCACCAAATAACTCTATTGTATAGCCCTGCTCTTTTAAATAAGCAGCAGCCTTATCTTCCATTGCAGTGTTGGCTTCATAAAAGCCAACATGACTTAGATAAGCAGCTTGCGCACCTGATGCTGCTAATTTAAGCATATTTGAATTCATACTCTCTGCAGAAAAAGATGTATTAAATATCACCATCAAACCTAATGTTAAAATGCCTTCTTTTTGCATAAGTTGCCTCTCATGTTTTATTGTATGTATATATCAACAAACACATTATGCTTAAATAACAATCAAAAATCAGTTGCAGATCGGTATCCTTAGGTATTAAATTAGATACACAAAGCCTAGTGCCACATATCCAAGATACGCGAATACTTTAGAAATGGAGTAATGCGCCATAAAATATGGGATTTACAAGTAAACTCAAGTAGTCGGGTGTTTAAAAGTTATAGCACTAGTTAAGTACCGGAAAAAGTGCCATCAATCCGCCTGCCATCATCTGAATAGCGATAGCTGCTAAGATAAGTCCCATTACTCGAGATATCACCGATAATGCTTCCTCACTTAAGAATCTAGCAAGCTTAGGTGTAAATTTTAATAACAACCAAAACAATACTGATACAACTGCACAAATAATACTGGCCATTAGAAATTGCCACAAAGTAAAATCATGTGCATGTGTAATAATAACTGCCATCGCTCCAGGCCCTGCAATCACAGGAATCGCCATCGGCACAACCGCAATTGATGGCTGCTTTTCTTCACTGTTTATCTTTTTAGCGCCTGTTTTATGCGTATGATTACCGCCTTGAATCATCGATAAGGCAATACGTAAAACGATCAAACCACCAGCTAATTTAAAAGCCCCAATACTGATCCCAAAGAAATTTAAAATCGACCAACCAATCCACAATGAAATCATCAAAAGTACAAAAATAGCAATGGCACAAATTGTCGCGGTTTTGTTGCAATCCTGTTCATCTCTGCCCGTAATCAAACCAATATAAATGGCTAAATTACCAATAGGGTTCATAATTACAATTAATGCAATAGCGAAACTTAACATCTGCTTTCCTTACTTTTTCTTAATCTACCTAGCTTCTTTAGCCTAGCTTATCAATAGCATTTTTTCATTAAAGCATTCAATAAATTTAGGCTAAGACTAAATATTCATCCATTGTTTTAATGGCAGGAAAATCCAGTAACTGTTACAATCACGCTATCTTTGGATTTGTTGATAACAAACAGACTTATGCAGGAAGTATTTAAAGTTTATTTTGCACATCGCACGGTACAAGTGCTTTGGTTGCTTTTTTTTGTCTTTTTAGCACTTAGTATTTTTATAGGCGTATTTAGCAATTACTGGTGGTGGCTATTTTTACCGATTATCATTGCCCCTTTTTATGAATGGTATGCCCATAAATATTTATTACATGCTCAATTGAGCACAAAACCTGGTGTTTTTCGCAACTTTCAGATAAGACTACATCATGGACATCACAAACATCCACAAGACGTTGAGCTATTATTTGCACCATGGTCGGCAATTATCTTGCATCTTATTCAAACGTATCTGCTATTTGCACTTATTACCTGGAGCTTCAGCGTGGCACTTGTACCATTTACATTTGGTATTTTATATTATCTTTTTTACGAATGGATGCATTTAGCTCATCACACCCCTGCTTATCAACCCAAAACTCAGGTTGGACACAAGTTAAAGCGTGCACATATGCGTCATCATTTTCATAATGAAAACTACTGCTGGGGTATTACTAACTATCTAGGTGATTTATGTTTTGGCACATTCAAAGAACGCAATGACGTCGCTAAAAGCCCAACGGCCAAACAAATCTCTGGGTTTAACGAGTAAGATTAATGTAGCACAACCCACTTACGACTTAGGATGTTGTATTTATTTAATTCTTGCTCATGGAATTTATTCATAAACTCGCGATTATTAATCTCATTATTTAACTCTTTATGCGCAAGACTAATTCCATAACGACGGCACCAACGCTTAACTGTCCATACCTGATATCCCATCAGCTCAGATGCTTCACTGTAAGAAACACCTTGGTCATGTAAATCTGTTAAAACTTTCTCGGCAGGCTTGCCATATTTTTTAAGGATATTTAACTCGAAATTATTACTATATTGATTTGGCATTCTATGCTCCTAAATGAACAATTCTCTAGACACAAGATGAATTCTCACATAGAACACTTGATCAATCCAATAAAATAAAATAATCAGCTTTATAACAAAAAGCTATGCCTGAGTTTGTATATTTTGACTTTGCATATCCTCTAACGTTTTTGCTAGATTGATTTTCAGCTTATCCAGCGTCGTAATGAGTGCATTTTTTTCATCCAGATCTATACCACCCAGAATCTGCGCATAATGCTGTTTTACTGCTTTATCCAGCTCTTCCAAAACAGCAAGTCCACGCTTGGTGACAATAACGCATTTTGCACGACGATCACTATCATGTGCAATGCGCTCAACAAGACCTTGATCACTTAGGCGATCAAGCACGCGAATAAGATTCTGCGCTTCGATTTCTAGGTGTCCTGCCAACTCAATTTGAGTAAGCTTTGGGCGGAACCTTGCATGAACCAGTACACGCCGATCCAAAACATTCAAACCTAATTCTTTTGCATGAAAATTATAAATCTTACGGATTAATAATCCTGTATCACAAATCGCAAACTCTAGCAGTTGTGTTGTTGCATCTGACATGCTTAGCTCATTACCTTTTGACGTTGTGCCTGAAGCTGGATTATAACAATGGCACTAGCAATTGTCAGCACTATTCCCATAAGTGTCAACCAATCATAACGATCTGCGAAAAAAAACACGCCAATAAGTGCGGCAAAAATAACATTGGCGTAATACAGTACAGAGAAACTCTGCGCCTGAATATAGCCTAATGCTAGCACCAAAAGATATTGCACAAAGAAGAACAAGACGCCAATCGCAGCGAGTATTAAAAGTGCATAAAGCGATATTTCTTGCCAAAAAGGAATACTGACAACTCCAGCAATAATGCTTGAAAATAAAAAATAATAAAAAACAGTCGTCAAACCATTATCATAGCTTGAGATTTTACGCACCATAATGATTGATAACGCCATCGATAAGCCCGCACCTAAAGCAACAATTGCATAAGGGTTCATGATTTTAGCATCTGGCTTTAGAATCATCATAACACCAACAAAACCAATGATAAGTGGTAACCATAACGCATGCTGAAACTTTTGACGCATAAAAACAAATAAGATAAATGGCACAAAGAATGGTGCCGTATTTGCTAATAACACACCATCCACTAATGGCATATGCATAATGGCAATAAATAAGAAATAACTAATGCCTAAGCTAAAAACCGTTCTTGCTAAATGCTGCCACGGCACTTCTGTTTTCAATAAATTAACTTGCCATTGATGCTTTTTATATAAAATAATCGGCAAAATAAGAATCAAAGCAACTAGACTCTGACTAAATACGATCACAGGTACATTTAATCCGATATTAAACTTTTTAATCAATGCGGCTTGAAATGCATAAATTAATGCACTTAACAGAGTGAAACTAGCCCCTAAATAACTATTTTTCATTGGATTTAACTTAAATATATATTTGATAATTAATGATTATTATAATTTTTAATTTCAAAAATGCAACATTTACATTTTGGCTAAGACTAAATATTCACCCATAAGTGCTCACCGTACCCTGAGCGTAAGTCGAAGGGTAATCACACTTCATAGAGGCTTCGACTTACGCTCAGCCAACGCTTACACAATCAAAGTGGGCAGGAATATGGTCATAGCCTACATTTTAAATATAAAAAGACGACTCACTAGTTAGGTGTTGAGAGTTGAGAGTTGAAATAATTATTTTGAAGATTGGTGCGCGAGCAGCAACTGATTCTGTAGCGAAATCTTTTCTAAGGCTAAAATAATTTTATTATTTTGCTCAAGTAGCAACTGATTTTGCTGTGCCTGTTTATAGGCTAGATATAGACTATATTGCTGATACTTTGTCAAATCATCGGCATTTTTATCGGCTTTAACAAACATATTGTTAAGCTCTGTTTGCAGTTGATCAATCTGCCCCTCATTGCCAACCGTCACTGGATAATTAATTTGCGCTGTCTGTGAAACCGCAACAGGATTCTCCGGCGTAATGGCTTGCGGCGCTTGCACCCCCCTTAATTGATCCTCCAAGGACATCGATTGATTGCCTGGCGAAATCACTTTCATCCGACTACCGGTTTGCGATGTATCACTGACAATTGTTGCTTGCTGTTGAGGTTGCGATTCAGCCATAGTGCTATGTGTTGGGCTAGCTGTTGGCTCTGTTGCTGCAAAAACTGATGACACACTAAAAGCACTTACAGTTAAGAGAGATAAAATAATGCGTATTTTTGTCATTATGATTGTGACTTTAATGAATAAACATAGCATCACCATAACTATAAAAGCGATAGTTGTCATCTATTGCATGGCGATATGCTTTTTTTATCATATCAATTGAAGAAAAGGCACTCACTAACATAATTAATGTTGATTTTGGCAAATGAAAATTGGTGACCATCGCATCCACTACATTAAAGGTTTTACCAGGATATAGGAAAATATCACTCTCACCATAAAATGGCTTTATTTCACCTGTTTGTGCTGCTGTTTCTAGTGAACGCACTGAAGTTGTACCCACAGCAATCACACGTCCACCTTGCAATTTGGTTTTATTGATCTTATCACATACGTCTTGTGGCACATCAATCAATTCACTATGCATAACATGTTCATGAATATCATCTGTTTGTACCGGCTTAAAGGTGCCAGAGCCAACATGCAACGTCACATAAGCAATATCAGCACCTTTGTCTTTGATTTTTTGCAATATCTCTTTAGTGAAATGAAGTCCCGCCGTTGGCGCTGCTACAGAACCCAAAAGCTCACTATAAACCGTCTGATAGCGTTCTATATCAAAGGTTTCATCTTGACGCTTTATATACGGGGGTAGCGGCATATGACCATGCTCAGCCATTAACTGCCAGACATTACCATCAAGCAGCTCAATATAATAAAGTCCGTCATTTTTCTCTATCACGCGTGCTTTAATATCAGCAATTTCAACAATTGAGTCCAACTTGGGCGCTTTATTAGCGCGAACATGACTGATAAACCTTTTATTATCTATGACTTTTTCTATTAAAAACTCAAGCTTAGCACCGGTTTCTTTTTGACCGAAAAGGCGTGCTGCCATAACCCTAGAATTATTAAAAACAACCAAATCACCCGCTTGAATATAATCAATAATCTCACTAAAAACATGATTAGTTAATGCTTTTTTTTGACGATCAAGCACCAATAACCGACTTTGATCACGCTCTTTTGCTGGATAACGCGCAATAAGATGCTCAGGTAATTCATAATCAAAAATATCTGTCTTCATATTTGTTATACCCTACATAAAACAATATGTTTAAGGAAACACATACCCCATTAGGGCATATGCAATACGCCCCTACTCGGGAAGAGATTGTGCATACGCGCCTTTGTATAAAACAAATAGAAATAAAAAAGGCGCCAATACGGCGCCTTTTTTATTTCTTGGCTTACGCTAATCGATAATTAAGCGTTAGCAACTGTTTCAATTGAAACGAATTGACGGTTTAAAGGACCACCTGTGTGGAACTTCACAACACCATCAGTCGTTGCAAACAATGTGTGATCACGACCACAACCAACGTTAACACCAGCGTGGAACTTTGTACCACGTTGACGCACGATAATTGAACCTGCTTTAACAGTTTCACCACCATAGCGCTTGACACCTAGGTACTTAGGATTGGAATCGCGACCGTTACGAGTACTACCGCCTGCTTTCTTATGAGCCATGTTTTATACTCCTTAAATTAACCTTGAATTGCTGTGATTTTTACCGCAGTGTAATACTGACGATGACCTTGACGTTTCATGCTATGCTTACGACGACGAAACTTGATAATCTGAACTTTCTTATGACGACCTTGCTCAACAACTTCAGCAACCACTTTAGCACCATCAACAACAGGACTGCCAACTTTGATCTCATCGCCATTTTGCAACATCAACACATCAGTGAACTCAATCGTTTCACCAACACCTTTTTCAATTTTTTCTAGCTTAAGTACAGCACCTTCTTTGGCTTTGTACTGTTTCCCGCCACTTTTAATAATTGCGAACATAGTATTCTCCGAATGCTCAAGCTGACATAATGCCGCTTGACTTTTTGTTATCATAATTTAAAGCGCTTTTTAAAAAGCTCGCAAATTCTATTGTTTTTTGTAGCAAATAGCAATATTCATGGCTTAATAAATTCAACAATATTGCCTGATGGATCTTTTGCATAACAAGATAAAGTGCCATCACGGTGTTGTTTCAACTTACCAAAACTCTCTGCTTTTTCAGAATTAAACGCAATGTGTGGCGGATGTTGATGTGGCACAACAAAGGCAAGTTTGACATTTTCAAACTCAATCATTGCCCATGTATCATCTTGATAAATCAGTTTGGCATTAAAGTGCGACAAATACCATGTAAGTGTTTCCTCTAAATCTTTGACCACAATAGCAACATGATCCATTCTATCCATTTCATCGCCCTTTACTTATAAAATCTTGCCTCTAGTATAAAAACTATTTAAGCAATAGCCAACATTCTGTTAGTAGTTCTGTATCAGCAACTTCATGATCAAAATTGTAATAGCAGAATATACACGGCAAATCAGCAAGCTCCTCACCTGAGTTTGGTAACCAATCTCTATAAAGCGCATATATTAGCTGATCAATATTATCACGCGAGCCTTTATGCAAAGCTGTCGCATAGCGCCCTGCTGGTAAATATTTCTCAATAACATCTTCACTAATTTTCAAGTATTCAGGCACAGTAATACCCAAATCAAATCGAAATTGCGTGCTTGGTGTTGTCTTTGGATCATCATAAGCAAAACCAAAAGCCTCACCAGGCTTAGGCTTTAAATCGATTGCTTGTGCTTTTGCCCAAGTGACTAATTGATTGACACTAGCGCCCATAAATTTAGGGTCACCTCGATGCTCAACCACTATAATACTCCCAATTTTTTATCCACGTAATCTAACAATTATTCTAATTGGATATTAATCGACTAAGCTCATCAACATTTTTTGCACAAAGCCTGGCAACAGATAAGACTTTATCCCGTTGAACATGTTCAATATAGGCAATAAATTCATTAGCGATTCTAGTATTATAAAGTTCATAATCGGTAAAGCCATCACCAACAATTACTGTTTCGCCAGTCAATTGATCTTTGATTTTCTTAGCACCAGTAACTTTTGAATCACAAAATCCATTGTTATTATTAAGGCGATCAAAACACCCCTTTTCATCCCAATGTAAATTCACCGCGAAAACGCGTGATGCCGGAATACCTAAATGCTCAGCAAAAGGCAAAATAAGCTCGCTAAAACCACCGCTAATAATCCATACTTTGACATGACGCTGATGCAGTTGCTCAATTAACTCTTTAATACCTACAGTTAATGCGCTAGGGCAATGCTGAGTAATAAATGCATCTAATGCTGCCTTTGTCGGTTTCGCTAATTTTAAACGCGCCTCCAGACTATCACGAAAACTCATCTCACCGTTCATACCGGCATGAGTTAAGATTTCAATTTGTTGCATTTTAGATTGATCCCCTTGAAGCAGCTCTGCCATGACTAGTTCTAGAGACTCAAAGCGAATGATCGTTGAATCAAAATCAAAAATTACATTATCATACTTTTTATACATAAACCTTGCCTTATCTAATGGCTTATTCACTCATTATCTCAATTAATTTGTTATCCAAGCACGATAACATAAACGCGGTCATTGCGGTTTTATTACCTGTTTGATAAAAATCAAGCATGAGCGTATTAAACTCAAGCTGGTGCTTTACTGGCAGATTAATCGCCGGATAGCCACGATCAAGCAAAATACCATTCATCATAAAACGCCCCATGCGTTTATTAACATCATAAAAAAATTGAATACGCGCCATATCTAAAAATAAGCCTATTGCCTGTTGATATAACACCAATCCTTCAGAGTTGTGATAGTCAAAAATAATTTTCTGCCACAAGTCTGCCAAAACATCGGCTTTAGGTGGCATATAATCAGTGCCTGAAATAGTAACCTGTCCTGTCCGAAACTCCCCCCAAGAAAGAGCTTCTTCTTTTGCTGCTTCAAAATGCAGCTGACATACAAATGATTGTTCTAGTGAAAACGTATTGTTTTGTATATTTTGAAATAAATAATGCCATGCATCTGCTTGGTTTAAAGCAATACGTTGATCCGATAATTTATGCCCACCCACGGTTACACCATCAAGCAAGGTTTGCACCTCTGGCAAAGTATAATGGATACCCTCTAAATTTACTGCATCATAAACAAATTCTGCTAACTGACGCTTAGCTAAAAATAATGCTTTCTGACGGTTTGGTTTTATTTCTTTTAATAGATCAAGTTCCATATACACTTTCCGTTTTATTAATTTTTAGCTGGATGCAAAATGGTAGGTTTTAAAAATCTTGAGTCTTTGTGCTTATAATCCAACGTAAAATGAAGCCCTCGACTTTCCTTCCTGCGCATTGCTGATTCAACCATTAATTCAGCGACTAACACAAGATTTCTAAGCTCTAACAAATCCGCAGTCACGGTAAAGTCAGAATAATAATCAAAGACTTCTTGTCGCAACAGCTTAATACGATGCATTGCGCGCTCTAGTCGTTTATTGCTTCTCACAATACCCATAAAGTCCCACATACAACGCCTGATTTCACGCCAATTATGGCGAATAAAAACCTCTTCATCCGAGTCAGTCACTAGCGCATCATCCCAGCGGGGGATATCTGAAATTGGCACTAATCCTGAGAGATTTTGTTTAATGTCATTAGCTGCTGCAAAAGCATATACAAGACATTCTAAGAGTGAATTACTTGCCATGCGATTAGCGCCATGAAGCCCTGTATAAGTCACCTCTCCAGCCGCGTATAATCCGACAACATCGGTGCGCGCCTTATTATCGACCATCACGCCACCACAAGTATAATGCGCCGCCGGCACGACGGGGATTGGGTCTTTGGTTAAATCAAGTCCATATTTTAGCAAACTCTGATAAATCATTGGAAAGTGCTCTTTGATAAATGCTTCGGACTTATGCGTAATATCCAGATATACACACTCTAAACCATATTTTTTCATCTGAAGATCAATGGCACGCGCCACGACATCACGCGGTGCTAACTCAGCGCGCTCATCAATTTCAGGCATAAAGCGCTTACCATTTGGTAGACGCAAATACGCGCCCTCACCACGGAGTGCTTCACTTAATAAAAACGACCCTGCTTTTGAATGATATAAAGATGTTGGATGAAACTGATTAAACTCTAAGTTTGCCACACGACAACCCGCACGATAAGCAATGGCAATGCCATCGCCACTTGAAACCACTGGATTAGTCGAGTATTGATAAACGCGTGAGGCACCACCCGAGGCCAAGACAACAGCACGTGCGGCAAAAGTTTCAACCTTATTTGATTTAAGATTTAATGCATAAGCACCCACACAACGCTGTTGCTGTAAAATCAAATCAACTACATTGAAGTATTCATAAACTTTAATATTAGGATGTTTTTTCACTAAGGCTGTAAGCGTTGTTTGAACCTCTTTGCCCGTAGCATCAGCCGCATGCAAAATACGACGATAGGAATGCCCACCTTCCATGGTCAGATGATAGTAGTTTTCATGCTCACTATCCAAAGTGAAATGGACACCTTGATCCACCAACCAATTAACACATGATTTGGCATTCTCTACAGTAAAACGTACCGCCGCTTTATCACATAATCCATCACCTGCGATAAACGTATCTTCAATATGTGCCTCTAGCGAGTCACCTTTATCCATTACCGCAGCAATACCACCTTGAGCATATAGGCTAGAGCCTTCACCTAGTGCAGATTTACACAAGATTGCCACTTGATAATCATCTGCTAGATTAAGTGCAGCTGTTAATCCTGAGGTTCCTGCACCAACAATTAATACATCCGTTTTTTCAAGCATGTTAACTTATTTCGTTATTACACCAAAATTTAAGCGATTATACGTGATTCTGAGCCCATGTGTTAATACATCCCGTTAGTTATCCAGAATTTAATGATTTAAAAATTATCCAAAACATTATTGTAGTTATGTAACTACGAAACTATACTTAATCACATCAACACGTCTTGGAGTATATAACGATGAATATTAATACCTTTACAAGTAGAGAGTTTAATCAAAACCCAAATAAAGCAAAAAAAGCATCTAAAGATAGTATTGTTTTCATTACTGAACGCGGAACGATTTCACATGTTTTGCTGAGTGTTGATGCCTATCATAAATTGCAGAAAATCAATATACCACAAAGCAATATTGTTGACATGCTATCAATGCAAAGTGATCATAACATCGACTTTGAACCTGCTAAGCTTGGGACAGACTTGCTCAAAAAGGACATTTTTTAGATGTATTTACTGGATACCAATATTATTTCAGAGTTACGAAAAGCTAGCACAAATAAGGCGGATCCCAATGTAGTGAACTGGGCTTCATCTATTAGCCCTGTTGAGCTTTTTATTTCAGCCATCACCGTGCTTGAGCTAGAAATGGGTATTTTATCCGTGCACAGAAGGGATTTTAAACAAGGTAATATGTTACGCAACTGGATGGATAACCACGTTATGACTGCTTTTGCCAATCGAATTATTGCTTTTGACATGTTTGCTGCCAAACGTTGTGCTCAACTTCATATCCCAAATCCAAAATCAGATCGCGATGTGATGATTGCAGCAAGCGCTATCACGCATGGCATGACGCTAGTCACGCGTAATATTATTGATTTTAAAGACATGAGCATAACACTGCTCAACCCTTGGGATAAACAACAATCTAGATAGCGCAACTTAGTTTGGTGAATTTTCACTTAGCTCAAAATACCTACTGGTACGCGTTTCTGGCATTTTATAAATCACTGCCAAAGTGATGATTGAAGTAATAATCAAATAATAGCAAGGCGCATAATGTGAGCCTGAAACGTCTACCAACATTAATGAGATCATTGGCGTTGTGCCAGCAAACAAGGCATTTCCGACATTATAAGCTGCCGACATACCACTATAACGGCATTCCGTTGGAAAAAGCTCACTAATTGCCACCTGAAAAGATGCTGTCATCGCTGCCACTAATAACGCAAAAATTGACTCGGCAATTAAGATCTGCACAATACCACCATAATTAAGCCAAATAAACATTGGATAAGCGAGAATTAATAATAAGAAGATCGGGACATTTAGCATGACTTTGCGACCCCACAAATCGGCAAACCAGCCAAACAGTGGCGAGAAAACGGCATAAACAACAGATACAACAACGGTGATCCACATCACAATATTGACATCTAAATGACGTGTCGCGATAAAATTATTCGGTAAAAAGGTTGCCATCATATAATAAGCAATTCCAATATAACCGGTTAACACAAACACCCATACAAGCGGCATTTTTGGACCCTTGAGCGCTGTCATTAATGGATTTTTTAGTGCCTTTTTTGACTTTTTCACTTCTTCAAAAAAAGGTATCAAATGTCAACTAACTTTTCCGGTCACGACAACTAACTTTGCCGATTTTATCGAAAAAAATTATCTCTTCATAC